>DATLYJ010000034.1 GCA_035574915.1 Dehalococcoidia bacterium
TTACATCACGCCCTTCGAGGCCCTCAGTAACCAACTGCCCAACCTCCACCAAGGCATCCATGCCCCTCCGCCCTTCCTCCTCGACAACGTATCAACCGACATCGGCCCCTGGAGTGGATACAATCTCCTGGCGCATTACCGTAATTCGCCTCAGTGCGTCACGCTCTCGATGGGTGATGCGGGAGCAGGCTGGGGACAGACACGATCCGGAGCGGTCTTCCTGCTCGCCTTGGACCGCACTCGCCCGCTCCCCGGACGATGAAGTGGCGGCTAGACCGCGCTCGCGCGGGGGCCGTAGCGGCCAGCACGGGCGCCGTTGCCGGCGCCGCTTGCGACGGCCGCAGGGGCTGTCTGCTGGAAGCCCAACGAGTAGAGGCGGAAGTAAAGGCCGCCACGCGCGATCAGGTCTTCGTGGGTACCCTCTTCGACGATCCGGCCGCGCTCGAGGACGACTATGCGGTCCGCGTCGCGGATCGTGGACAAGCGGTGCGCGATCATCAGCGCCGTGCGGCCGCGCGTGAGCTGCTGGATGCCGCGCTGGACGATCAGCTCGGTGGTCGTGTCGAGGTTCGCCGTGGCTTCGTCCAGGATCAGGATGCGGGGGTTGGCGAGCAGGGCGCGGGCGAAGGCTATGAGCTGGCGCTCGCCGATGCTCAGGCCGACGCCGCGCTCGTTCACCATCGTGTCATAGCCGTGCTCCATGCGCTCGATGAACTCGTGCGCCCCGACAGCCTTCGCAGCCTCGATAACCTCCTGGTCGGTCGCGTCCGGGTTGGCGTAGCGGATGTTGTAGGCGACGGTCCCGGAGAAGAGCACCGGCTCCTGGAGGACGATGCCGATCTGCCGCCGCAGCGACTCCATGGTCACGTTGCGAATGTCATGGCCGTCGACGCGGATGGCGCCGCCCGTGACGTCGTAGAAGCGCATGAGCAGGCTCATGATCGTGCTCTTTCCGGCGCCCGTCTGGCCGACGAAGGCCACGCGCTCGCCGGCCTTGATGTCGAGGTTGAAGTCGCGCAGGACGTCGACGCCGGCGACGTAGGCGAAGTCGACGTGGTCGTACGTTACCTGGCCGGAGAGCTCGGGGAGTTCATAGGCGTCAGGGGCGTCGACGACGTCGGACTTGGTGTCCAGGATCTCGAAGATGCGCTCCGCCGCCACGCTGGCGCGCTGGAGCATGTTGTATTCCATCGTGAGCATACGGATGGGCTCGAAGAAGCGCTGGACGTAGAGAGTGAAGGCGACAAGGGCGCCGGTAGAAAGCTGGTCGTTCAGCACCATACGGCCGCCGAAGAAGACGACGAGCGCCAGGGCCGCGGCCTGAATGATCTCCACGATTGGTTGGGTTGCAGCCGAGACCCGGCTCGCCCCGAGGTTGGCCTCGAGGTTCGCGGTATTCGCCTCATCGAACTGGCGCGAGTTTCTGGCCTCGCGGCCCAGGCTCTGGATGACGCGCACGCCGCTGACGTTCTCCTGCAGGCTGGCGTTCACGAGGGAGATCGTCGCCCTCGCCTCGCGGAAGGCCCGGCGGGCGAAGCCCTGCCAGAAGATGAGGACGGCGGCGAAGACCGGGATCACGGTGGACGTGATCGCCGCGAGCTTCCAGTTGGTGGAGAACATGAGCACGACCACGAAGACGAGCGAGAGCAGGTTCCCCAGCGTAGCCACGAGGCCGCTGCTGAGAAGGTTCTGGAGGACTGTGACGTCGTTCTGGACGCGGGCCATGATGCGACCCGTCTCGTTGCGGTCGAAGAAGCTCAGTGACAGCTTCACGATGTGGTTGAACATGTCACCGGCGACCTGGTAGAGGGCGTGCTGTCCCGCCCAGGTCATCTGATAGACCTGGAGGTACTGGCCCATCCAGGCGGCCAGCATCGAGGCCAGGTACAGGCCCACCATCATCATCAAGCCTTCGGTGTCGCGGCCCCGGATCTCGTCGATGCCAAGACCGATGATCGCCGGCTGCAAGTTGTGGGCCACCTGGTAGAACACCATGGCCACGACGCCAATGGCGGCCTTCTTCTTGTAGGGGAGGATGTAGGCGAGGAGACGCTTCATCAGGCGCCATTCGAAGGCCTTGCCCATCTCTTCTTCGCTGGCCATCAGGTCGCTGCGGCGCATGCCCATACCCCGCATGCCGCCACCGCCCCAGCCGCCGCCTACGCCACCCATGCCGCCCCACATGCCCATCAGTCCGCTCCTCCCTCGGCGGCCTCGAGGCTCGAGGCCTCGGCGCCGGCGCTGCGGGCGGCCGTGCGCGCCAGGTCCTCCTGGTCGCGCAGCTGGACGTCGTAGATTTCCTTGTAGAGGCCGGCCTTCGCGATGAGGTCTTCGTGCTTCCCTTGCTCGACGATGCGGCCGTCCTTCAGGACGATGATCTGGTCAGCGTTCCGGATGGTGCGGATGCGGTGGGCGATAATGAAGGCCGTGCGGCCCTTCATCAGCTCCGCCAGGGCCTGCTGGATCAGGTATTCCGTCTCCATGTCCACGCTGGACGTCGAGTCGTCGAGGACGAGGATCTTCGGGTCCATGAGTAGCGTCCGCGCGATTGCGACGCGCTGCTTCTGGCCGCCGGAGAGCGTGATCCCGCGCTCACCCACCCAGGTGTCGTAGCCCTCGGGCAGGGTCATGATGAAGTCGTGCAGGCGGGCGATCTTCGCCGCCTCGATGATCTCCGCCTCGGTGGCGCCCGGCCGCCCGTAAGCGATGTTGTCGCGGATGGTGGCGTTGAAGAGGAAGACCTCCTGCATCACGATGCCCACGTTCGCGCGCAGCGACTCGAGGGTGACGTCACGGATGTCGTGGCCGTCGATCGTGATACGGCCGCTGGTCACGTCGTAGAAGCGCGGCAGCAGGTTCAGGATCGTGCTCTTGCCGCTGCCGATCGGGCCCAGGAGGGCGATCGTCTCGCCCGGTTTGGCGTCGATGTCGATGTCCTGGACGACCATGAAGTCCTTGCCGTAGCCGAAGGAGACGCCTTCGTAACGGACGTGGCCCTTGACGTCGGTGAGCGGATAGGCGCCGGGCCGCTCCTTGACCTCCGACTCCGTATCGAGGATCTCGAAAATGCGCTCGGCTGCGGCAGAGGCGCGCGTGGCCTGGTTGATCTGGCCGCCGATCATGCGCACGGGCATCGCCAGGCGCATGCGGTACTGGGTGAACAGCACCAGCGTACCGAGCGTCATGTGGCCTTCGATAACCAGATAGCCGCCGAAGCCCACGATCGCCACCGTCAGCAGCTCGAGGAAGAAGGAGAGCATGGGCTGGCGGAAGGCGGAGATGCGGTTGGACTCGAGGCTCTTCTCGCGCACGGCCCAGTTCGCCGCCCGGAAGCGGGCGAACTCGCGCGCCTCGGCGGTGAAGGCCTTCACGACGCGGATGCCGGCAAGCGCCTCCTGCAGCACCGCCGTGTAGGCGCCAGTCTGCTGCTGGATCTGCAGCTGCAAGGGCCGGATCTTGCGGCTGGTCGAGATCGAGATCGCCATCACGACCGGGAGGGCGACGAGGACGAGGAGCGCGAGCTGCCAGTTCGCCGTGAGCATGATTGCCGACACGATGACGAACTGCCCGAAGGACAGGGTCATGCGCAGGAGGCTGCTGCTCAGGAACTGGCGGCTGGCCTCGACGTCGGCGGTGACGCGGGACATGAGCTGGCCGGTCTGGGCCTTGTCGTGGAAGGAGAAGCTCAGGGACTGAATGCGGTTATAGAGGGCGTTTCGAAGGTCGTAGGCGACATGCTGCGAGAGGTACTCGCTGAGATAGGACTGGAAATAGGCGAAGATGCCGGCGCCGACGTGGAGCAGGAGGATCAACAGCGCCGACTGCACGAGGGCCGATTCGTCTCCGCCGGAGAGCCCCGTATCGATGGCGTAGCGCAGGACCAGCGGGTTGGCGAGGCCGAACCCTGTGCTGGCGAACAGCGTCACGTAGGCGAGCACCACCGCCAGCCAGTGCGGCTTCCAGAAGCCGAGGAGCCGCCAGAGCAGCCTCACGCTGCGCCTCCCTGCCCGGCAGCGACGGCGACGCGTTCTCGCTCGAGTTCTTCGCTGAGGCGGTGGAGGACTTTCCGGAGCTTGCGCGCCGTGGCCGGGCCGAGGATTTCCTCGAGCATCACCTCCGTGCGGCGGCGGGCGCCGTCGAGGCGTTCCGCGATCTGGAGGGCCCTGTCCGTGGGATAGAGGCGCGCGCGGCGGCGGTCCACGGGGTCCGTCTCCCGCTTGACGAGGTCGGCGGCGAGCAGGCGGTCGACCACCGCCGACGCGGTCGCCTGGTCGGCGCGCAGGGCCTCCGCGAGTGCTCCCAAAGTGACGCCCGGGGCTTCGACCAGGGCGAGTATGGCCGCGGCCTGGCGGGTCGTCAGGTCGAGCTCGGCGAGTTGGGCCTGGTAGTAGCGCGTGGAAGCCCGCGCGGCGCGCCACAGGAGGGCGGCCAGGCGCTCGTCCTGATTTACATTGTCCGCCATTATTTAGCCCTCTGAATTATAGGGGACAAATGATTCGAGCACAAAAGGATTGTGCGCTAAGGGATTCGCTGTGTCAAGCGAACCGGGCAGGCTTTCCCTCCCCCCACCGGCCAACGCATCCTCAGACGGACGGCGAGGGGTAATGCGCCAGGAGATTGTATCCACTCCAGGGGCCGATGTCGGTTGATACGTTGTCGAGGAGGAAGGGCGGAGGGGCATGGATGCCTTGGTGGAGGTTGGGCAGTTGGTTACTGAGGGCCTCGAAGGGCGTGATGTAACCGAGGGATGAGTGTTCGCGGACGTTGTTGTAGTAGTAGACGTAGCCCATGGCCTCGTCGAGGAGCTGCTGCTCGCTGGTGATGTTGAAGGCGCGGGGGATGTAGAACTCTTCGTCGTCCGTGCGGTGTGAGCGCGGTGGCGTTTTCTTCGGGGTGGCCCTTATGGTTCTGAACAAGCCGGCAGCCGAAGCTGGAGATGAGCTTTCGCAGCTCCTGGACCTTGAGCCAGGACTTGCCGCCGAACTCCTCTCCATGGTCCACGGTGAAGGTTATGTCAGTGGCGACGCCATGGCTGCGCAGCCAGGCCAAGACCCAGAGGTAGAAGCAGAGCCCGTTAGTCCAAGAGCGCTCGCGTGAGTAGGCGATGAGCTTGAAGCGGCTGTTGACGTCCAGGGCAGCCCACTGGAAGTTTGGGATGCCGTGCTTGTCTAAGTGGGCGATCTGCTCTTTGGAGAGGGCCTTCTGGTCGCGGATGTACTTGAGGTCCACCTGCACGACCTCGAAGGGCTTGGCGCTGTACCAGTCCACGAATGGCCGGGCGGAGCCTTGGCGGCGTCTAGGTACGGGCGTCTTTACCCTGTGCCGGTTGCGGCGGAGGATGTTGCGGATAGTGGCCCAGGAGAGCTGAAGGTCCTCATATTTGGCGAGGTAGAGGCTGAGGCGCTTAGGCCCAAATTGAGTCAGGTCCCTGGCGGCAAGTACACGCTCTTCAATGTCTGCCGGCGTCTTCCGGGGCTGGCGCAGCGGCCTCCTAGGAGCCTGTCTATTTATTGACGAGAAGATATAGGCGCATGATGCGCATTAGATATGCGCCCATACCATCGGTACACACCCGACCAAGCCTTCCTCCTGCCGGCCTCGCTGACGGAGGTCATCAGCGCCAATGATCCGGTGCACGTCGTTCGCCGCGTAGTGGCCCAACTGGACCTGCGTGGCATCCACGAAGGCCTATCGCGCGGAGCGAGGACGCCCGCCGTTTCACCCGGAGGCCATGGTGGGCCTGCTGCTCTACGGCGCCTGTCGCGGCGTTTACTCCTCGCGCCGGCTGCAGGCCGCCTGCTTGGAGAACGTTAGCTTCCTCTACCTCACGGACTGGGCCCGGCCCGACTTCCACACCATTTGCAGCTTTCGCAAGCGCTTCCAGGAGGAGCTGAAGGGCTTGTTCGGCCAAGTGCTGGAGCTGTGCCGCCAGGCGGGCCTGGTCCGTCTGGGCCACGTCAGCCTGGACGGCACCAAGGTGCGCGCCAACGCCTCCAAGCACAAGGCGATGAGCTACGAACGGCTGCTGGCCAAGCGCAAATCGCTGGAGGAAGAGATCGAAGGCTGGTTCGAGCGAGCCGAGCGTGAGGACGCGGAAGAGGACGAGGAGCACGGCCCGGACGACGACGGTTTCAGCCTGCCGGAGGGCTGGGAAGAAACGCTGAAGCGGCTGGGCAAGGTAGAGCGAGGCCAGGCGTACCTGGAAGAGCAGGCGCGGGAGAAGGTGGTGCGGGCGGGCAAGGATGCCAGTGAGGCCCAGGTCCATGCCAAGGCCCAGACCAACTTTACCGACCCGGAGTCGCGCATCATGCACACGCCGGACGGCTTCCAGCAGTGCTACAACGCCCAGGTAGCGGTGGACGCCGAGAGTCAGGTGATCGTCGCCTGTGAGGTCTCACAAGCGCCGCCGGACGTGCAGCGCCTGCGGCCGATGCTGCAGCGGATCATCGAACTCAACGGCAGGGCGCCAGCCGAGCTAAGCGCCGACGCGGGCTATGCATCGGAGGGCAACTTCGCTGCGCTGGAGGAGGCTGGCGTCTACGCCGTCATCGCCCTGCGGCGCTACCACCGTGACGAACCGCCAGACGCCGATCCTGCGCCCGCCCGCTCCAGTAAGCGTTGGCCGCACCGTAACCGCATGCGGGAGCGCCTCTTAACCCGGGAAGGCAAAGAGAAATACAAGCTCAGGAAAAAGACGGTCGAGCCCGTGATCGGCCAGGTCAAGGCCGCGCGTGGCTTCCGTCAATTCCTCAGACGCGGCCTGGACGCCGTGAGCGCCGAGTGGTCCCTGGTCTGCACCGCCAGCAACCTGCTCAAGCTCGGTAAAGCGTGGACGTCGGCATGACGGGCACTCTTGGGCCCCGCATAAACACGCCAGGCTAACGCCGCACCAGGCTGACACCGCCGGATTGACGTGATCACCACCAGATGAGCACGACTAAAGCGACAGGCTCCTAGAGCGGTCTGCCAGGTCGCCTGAGGCCGCCTTGGCCATGATGTCGTAGACCACAGGACGGGTAACGCCAAACGCCCTTGCTGTCGCTGAGACGTTGCCGTTCACTGACCTTAGGTATTCGAGGACGGCCTCACGCGCCGTCTCCGGGCTGATGGCTCGCAGAGCTTTGTAGTCGATAATCACGGGCGCGGCTCCAGCTGCTCTGGCACATAGGGACGCCACCCCGCCAAATCCTTAAGACTAGGGCCTTCGGGCCCCCAGCCCGAGAGCTTAAGGACAGAAGCAACGTAAATCTGGTAGCCATTCCCCGCCCCTCCCGGGTGTATAGGATGTCCTGGTCCCCGCACATTACTGCCTTGCCACACTCCCTTCTCTCCCCTATTCTTTGCGCCACGCGGCAGCCAATTGCTGATCGCTGACCGCTGACCGCCAGCTTTCAGTAGCCGAAGCCGACCGCTCCTTCCCGGCGAAGGAAGACCCGAAGGCCGACTCCGACTCATGCGCCCGGGCGCGGCCGCCCGAAGTTCCCTGGAGGTCTTCGAGTGCCCTTCGCCGACAAAACACTCACCTGCGCCGACTGCGGGCGCCAGTTCCTGTTCTCGGCGGACGACCAGGAGTTCTTCGCCTCGAAGGGCTACCTGGAGCCAAAGCGCTGTCCCTCGTGCCGCGCCAGCCGCCGCGCCTCATCGGGCGGAGGACAGCGCCTGGAGGCGCCCGCGTCCGCGAGACCCCCGCGCCAGCTCTACGATGCCGTCTGCGCCAACTGCGGCCGCCCGACTCAGGTGCCCTTCCAGCCGCGCGGCACGCGTCCGGTCTACTGCCGCGACTGTTACCAGACCCTCGGCGCGCCGACGGGCGCCCCGCGCCGGCCGTGAGGAGGGGAGGCAGCGCGCTGGCTGGGGGAGCGCGGCAGGCCCGTCGCCCCTGCTCACAGGCCTGAGACCGCCTCTTTTGGCCTGCTCGCCCGCCGTACCTCTATCCGCCATGCTCGGTAGCCACCCCAACGTTGACGGCCTTTTCAGCGCTTTGTTATAGTCAACCCCACAGTTGAGGAAGGTTTGCTTCATAGTCACTGACGGCGGCTCGCGATAGCTCGGGAACTCCGCGTCAACGAGCGGATTAGGGCAAGAGAAGTCCTCGTAATCGGGGAAGATGGCGAGCGCCTTGGCGTGCTCCCTCTCTATCAGGCCCTAGACCTCGCCCGCGAGCGCGACCTTGACCTGGTCGAAGTCGCGCCCACGGCGAATCCTCCTGTCTGCCGTCTCATGGACTACGGCAAGTTCAAGTACGAGCAGGCCAAGAAGGACCGCGAGTCCCGCAAGTCGCAGCACTCCTCCACCCTGCGCGAGATCCGCATGCGCCCCACCACTGACACCCATGACCTCGAAATGAAGGCCAAGCTGGCCGAGAAGTTCCTCCGCGGCGGCGACAAGGTGAAGGTCACGGTGATGTTCCGCGGCCGGCAGATGGTGCATCCGGAGGTCGGGCGCAGCGTGCTCGACCGCGTGGCGGAGAAACTCAAGGACGTGTCCGTAATCGAAAAGCCCGCTAATATGGAAGGACGCTTCCTCTCGGTCATCCTCGCACCCGGCAAGGAGAAGGCGCAGAAGGAAGCGGTCGAAGCCTAGACCGCCGGTTATTCCCCAGAGGGACAACGGCACCAGGGGGCCTGAGCCAGCAATGCCCAAATTGAAGACACACAAGGGCGCCAAGCGGCGCTTCTACATAACCGGCACAGGCAAGGTCATGCACCGCAAGGGCAGCCGCAGCCACCTGCGCACGCGCAAGTCCAAGCGCGCCCTCCTGAAGATGACCGGAAAGATGATGGCGTCCGCCCCGGCGCAGAAGCGGGTGCGCCGCCTGCTGCCCTACGGCCTGCCCTGACGACGGAGAGGTAACGAAGCCATGCCCCGAGTAAAGAGAGGCGTCACCGGACGCGCGCGTCACAAGAAGATCGTCGCGATGGCGAAGGGCCACAAGGGCCAGCGCCACCGCCTCTTCCGCCGCGCCAACGAGTCGATGCTCCACGCCCTGGACTACTCGACCCGCGACCGCTACGACCGCAAGGGCCAGATGCGCCGCCTCTGGATCGCCCGCATAAACGCCGCCGCCCGGCTGAACGGCATCTCCTACAGCCAGCTGATCAACGGCCTCAACCGCGCGGGCATCGAAGTCGACCGCAAGATGATGGCTGACCTCGCCGTGCGGGACGCGAACGCCTTCGCGGCGATCGCGCAGGCCGCGAAGGCCGCTCTGCCCTAGCGTCGACGGCACGGACTCGAGGGTGAATGGTAGGGTGGACGCGGGCGAATGCGCCGCAAGGCCAGACTTTGCGGTCCAACCTCGATAGGTCATCCCAGTGCGTTCGCCCCTGCCTCCGACCGCCGCCGTCCTCGCATTCATCGACCGGATCAACCAGACCGATCTGGAAGGCCTGCTTGCCCTCATGACGGATGACCACTATCTGAAAGTGATGGACGAAGCGCCCCTGCGCGGCAAAGAAGCGCAGCGCCCGGCCTGGGACGGCTACTTCACCGCCTACCCGGACTACGTCATCTACCCGTCGCGCATCGCCGCCTCCGGGGCCACCGTCGCCGTGCTCGGTACGACGACCGGCTCGCACCTCGGCCTGCCGGACGAGGCGGAGATGAAACTGACGGTGATTTGGAGGGCAGAAGTGCGGGACGGCCTGCTGGCGTCCTGGGAGGTCCTGGAAGACACGCCTGGCGCCCGCGAGGCGCTCGGGCTCGCTTAGCTGCCGGGTCCTCGCATGAGCCGTTCCGCCAGCTCCTCGATGTACGGGCGCATGGCAAGGACTTCCAGCCAGGCGGCCGGAATTCCGGATTGCCCGTAGAAAGCGCCCGCGAGTTGACCAAAGATGGCGCCGGTCGTGTCCGCATCGTCGCCGAGGTTGACGGCTTTCAGCGCCCCTTCCTCGAAGCTGTCGGTCGAGAAGAATGCCCATAGGACCGCTTCCAGGGAGTCGACTACGTAGCCCGAACCGCGGATCTCGGGAGGCGCTTTCCTTCGGAACGAGCCGCCTGCAACCTCGCGCACGGCTTGGCTGAGCCTCAACCGCTCGGCAACCGATTCGGCGAGCCGCAGCAAATCGTCTTTGCTGCGGCCATCGAGGGCAGCGGCAATCATGACTCCGTAGAGCCGGCAGGCATCGACGGCCTCAAGGGCTCCGTGGGTGGTACGAGAGCTCTCTCCACAAAAGTGCGCGACGCGATCAGAGTCCGGGTGGAAGTACAGCGCCACAGGCGCCAGGCGCATCAGCGATCCATTGCCTGCCGACCGCTCATCCGTCGGCCCGGCGATTGGCTCGCCTGTACGCTCGAAGTGCGAAAGCGCCGCCCGCGTCGTGTTGCCGATGTCGAAGCACGTACCCGTCGCGCTGAGGTAGCCTTCACGCCACCAGCGGACGTAGCGCCTCATCTGGTCAAGCGGGTCGAACCCGCACTCCGCCAGGCTTTCTGCCAGGCACAGTGCCATGGAAGTATCGTCAGTCCACTGTCCCGGAGCCAGCCGGAAAGGCCCGCCGCCGACGATTCCACCGATGGGCTCGAATGTCCCCGGCGCTCTGAACTCTAGAGTCGTACCGAGCGCATCGCCCACCGCGAGGCCTAGCAGGCTGCCGGTGTAGCGTTCGCGCTGATCCACGGTTCGCAGGCTACCCGCCGCGCAGCTCCGCCCCCACCTCGCGCTCCAGCCTCCGGATGATGCGGCGGCGGGCGTCGGCCACATCCTCGTCCGTCAGCGTGCGCTCCGGGGACTGGAAGTGCACGGCGAAGGCGAGCGAACGCCGGCCCTGCCCTAGCTGCTCGCCCTCGAAGACATCGAAGAGCTGGACGCGCGCCACGAGCGCGCTCGAGGCGATGATCTCCTGCACCCTCGCGGCGGGCACGCTGGAGTCGACTACCACGGCGATGTCCTGGATGACCGCAGGGAAGCGCGAGAGCGGCGCGTGCCGCGCGGCGTCCTTCGCCGCCGCCAGCAGGCGCTCGACATCGAGCTCGAACAGGAAGGCCGGGCCTTCGACGCCGAACCTCTCCGCCAGCTTCGGATGCACCTGCCCCAGCACGCCCGCTTCCTCGTCGCGGGCGTAGATCCGGGCCGTGCGGCCGCGCAGAAGGCCGAAGTCCTCGCCGGCCCGGAACTCGATCGCCACGCCGGCGCGCTCCAACATCTCCTCCAGCAGGCCCTTCGCGTCGTAAAAGTCGACCGCTTCGCCGGTGGGTTCGCCCCAGCGTCCCTGGCGGTGGCCGGTGATAACCCCCGCCACCTGCTCGCGCTCCTCCGGGAGGTCGCCCTCCCGGCTCAGGTAGACCCGCGCGCTCTCGAACAGGGCCACGGTGCCCTTCTCGTAGCGCAGGTTGGCCGCGGCCGTCTGCAGCAGGCTCGCTCGCAGCGACTCGCGCAGGACCACCGCCTCGCTGCTCATAGGGTTCTCGAGGCGCAACGGCGGGTGCATGTCCAGCACGTCCTTCGGCACGACGGCGGCCAGCGTCTCTTCGTTCGTCAGCGGGTAGCTGATGACCTCCTGCAAGCCCGCCGCCGCTGCGGCATCCCGCAGGCGTTCGCGCATTTCCCTCACGGGAGACGTCACCGGCTCCGGGATCGAGCCGGCAAGCGGCAGCGGCTCGATGCGGTCGTAGCCGATCACGCGCGCGATCTCCTCGATGACGTCGTCGGCGATATTGATGTCGGTGCGCCAGTAGGGCGCCTTCACCACGTAGCGGTCCGGCGGGACTACCCGGCAGGTGAAGCCCAGCGAGCTGAGCGCCGACCGCACCTGCGCCGCGCCCACGTCGACGCCGAGGACGCGCGCGATGCGCTCCCGCGTGACCTCTACGCGCGTGTCCTTGCGCCGGTTCACGTAGGCGTCCACCAGGCCCTTGCTCGCGCGCCCGCCGGCCACCTCGGTCAGGAGCTTCATTGCCCGCCGGGCCGCGACGTCCGCCAGGTCCGGGTGCAGGCCCTTCTCGAAGCGGATCGAGGCCTCCGTGCGTAGCCCCAGCGCGCCCTCGGTCGCGCGGATGTTTACCGGGTTGAAGTTCGCCGCCTCGAGCAGCACCGTCGTCGTGCTCTGCGAGACCTCGGCGTCGGCGCCGCCCATTACGCCGGCAATGGCCTGCGCGCGCTGCGCGTCCGCGATCACGAGCACGTCAGGCGTAAGCCGCCGCTCGACGCCGTCCAGGGTCGTGATTGTCTCCCCAGGACGCGCCCGCCGGACGACGATGCGCTGGCCGCTCAGCTTACGGAAGTCGAAGGCGTGCAGCGGCTGGCCTGTCTCCAGCATCACGTAGTTCGTTATGTCGACGACGTTGTTGATCGGGCGCATGCCGGCGGCCAGCAGGCGCTCCTGCATCCATTGCGGCGAAGGCCCAACCCGCAGGCGCTCGACGATGCCGGCGATGTAGCGAGGGCAGAGGTCCTTGTCCTCGACCGTGACCGATGTCTTGGCGGAGGCTACGCTGCCCGCGGTCTCCTGGTACACCCGCTCCGGTTCGTGCACGCGGCCACGCGTCTGGGCGGCGACCTCCCAGGCGACACCGAGCACGGAGAGGAGGTCGGGGCGGTTCGGCGTTACCTCGATGTCGAATATCGTGTCGCCCAGGTAGTCGCGCAGAGGCGTGCCCACGGGCGCGTCCTCCGGCAGCTCCAGGATCCCCGTGTGGTCCTCCGAGAGCCCTAACTCCTTCTCCGAGCAGACCATTCCTGCCGACTCGACGCCCCGGATCACGGCCGGCCTCAACACCTCTACCTGGCCGGAGCGGCCGCCAATGAGCTCGGCCCCGACCGAGGCGAAGGCCACCTTCTGTCCTGGCGCCACGTTCGGCGCTCCGCAGACTACCCTCGGCTTCTCGGCGTCACCGATGTCGACCGTGACCAGCCGCAGGCGCTCCGCGTTCGGGTGCGGTTCGACCGCCAGCACGCGCCCCACGGTCACCTTATCCCAGCCGGCGCCGCGGCTGATGATCCGTTCCACCTTCACCCCGGCGATGGTCAGCTTGTGGGCAAGCTCGCGCGGCGGCAGGGTGAGCGCGACGTATTCAGAGAGCCACTTGAGCGAGACGAGCATGGACTTCTAGAACTGGCGCAGGAAGCGCAGGTCGTTGGCGTAGAAGTAGCGGATGTCGTCGATGCCGTGGCGCAGCATCGCGATCCGCTCGACCCCGAAGCCGGCGGCGAAGCCCGTGTAGCGGTCGGCGTCGTAGCCGACGTTCTCGAGGATCTCGCGGTGCACCATCCCGGCGCCGCCTATCTCAAGGTAGCCCTCGTTGCCGCAGGAGCGACAGCCGGCGCCATGGCACAAACCGCATTCGATGGCGACCTCGGCACCTGGCTCCACGAAGGGGAAGAAGTCACAGCGGAAGCGCACGCTGCGGTCGCGGCCGAAGAGCGCCTGCGCCAGTTGTGTGAGGCAGCCCTTCATGTGCCGGAAGTTCAGCCCCTCGTCGACTGCCAGCAGCTCGACCTGCGTGATCATCCACTCGTGCGTAGCGTCCGTAGCCTCATAGCGATAGACCCGCCCCGGAGAAGCGACCCTGATCGGCGGCTTGTGCTGCTCCATGAACCTGATCTGCATGGGCGAAGTCTGGGTGCGGAGGAGCATGCTCCGCCGCCCGTCCTTGCGGAAGTCTAGCCAGAAAGTGTCCTGCGAGTCCCTCGCCGGATGGTGCTCCGGGATGCGGAGGGCGTCGAAGTTGTAATACTCCCACTCGACCTCCGGCCCCTCGGCGACCTGAAAGCCCATCTCCTTCAGCGCCGCGAGGATGTCTCGCATCGTCTGTGTAATCGGGTGCAGGCGGCCGACAAGGCCCCTGCGTCCCGGCAGCGTCACGTCGATCGCCCCTGATTCGAGGGCGGCAATGGCTGCCCGTTCGATGTCCTCTTCGCGCGCCGCAGCGCGCTCCTCGAGTTCCCGCTTGAGCTCGTTTGCCTGCGCGCCGACGCTGCGCCTCTCGTCGGCCGGCAACTCGCCCAGGCCGCGCAGGACGCGCGTCAGCGCCCCCTGGCGGCCGAGATAGGCGTGGCGCCAGGCTTGGAGCGCGGCGGCGTCGCCGGCGGCGTCAAGCTCGCTAAGGGCCTTCTGACGGAGCGTCTCGAGGTCGATTTGGGCCAACATGAAGCCTCGGCCTAGAGGTCTTTCTGAGTGACGAGGGAGGTTAAGGTGTTAGCAATTATCGCCTCGCCCCCCAGTGGGGTCAACGAAGCGAATCATGAAACGTCCTTCACGTGACGAGCGACACACACACACACCGGGAGCCTGAACTCGAGCAGGCGATGGGCTTAGATGCGAGGCGCCTGCTCCTAACGGAAGAGCCTCTCCAGTGCCGCGCCCGGCACGATCTGGACCTGCCCGTTGGCCGCGTCGCTGAACACGAAGCCGCCGTCAGGTAGCGCCGCGACGCCGATCGGGCGCGCGGCGTCCGCGGGCTTCCAGGTGCGCACGGGGCCGCGGAAGTCGAACAGCATCAACACTCCCTTTGCCGGCTCCGAGGCCACGACGCGGCCGTCGCGGAGCACCGCCAGGTAGGGCTTGTGGATGGCGTCCTTGCTCGTCCAGCCCGCGGCGTAAGCCGTTTGCGAGGACAGGTCCGGCGAGAAGCGCTGGATACGCTCGTTCCAGGTGTCGGCTACATAGAGGGCGCCCGAGGCGTCGAATGCCAGGCCGACCTGCTCGTCGAACTGGCCCAGGCCGCTGCCGGGTCCGCCGATCTGGCGGATGAAGTTGCCGTCCTGCGTGTAGTTCACGATCCGTTTGTTGCCGGTGTCGGTTACCCAGAGCGTGCCGTCCGGGCCGATGGCGATGTCGCGCGGCCCAAACATCTGGAAGGGCCCCGGGTTCGCCCCGAAGAAGGGGTCGCCCCAGGCTTTCACGAAATTGAGGTTGGCGTCGAACTTCTGGATGCGGTGGTTCCAGGTGTCAGCCACGAACACCGTCCCGTCCGGCGCCACCACGACCGACCACGGCTCCTTGAGACGGCCCGGGCCAGAGCCGCCTCCGCCCAGCACCGCCACGAAATTGCCCTGACGGTCGAACTTCTGGACGCGGTGGTTGCCGCTGTCCGCGACCCAGATGTTGCCAGCCGCATCGACGAACACGTCGGCGGCGCCTAGGAACTCCCCTTGGCCGGACCCGCTGGCGCCGATGATGATGCGGCCGTCTTCCAGGGTCACCGGCGCGGGCGGCGGCTTCTGCGGCCCGGCGCCGATGTCGAAGGTCGAGAGAGACGCCGGGAAGTAGGCCACGGCGTCGACCGAGCCGACCGTCCGGGGCGAGACCGGCCGGCGCCACAGCCAGTAGTGCCAGAGGTCGCCAAGCGTCCTCGATGAGGTCAGAGCGTTCCAGACGTTGTCCCCGAGCTTGAGCAGGTCGCCCAAGTCCTCGCCTGGGCCCAGCTTCCGATAGCTTTCCTCGACGAACCACCACCGGTGGCGGTACGGCGTCGTCGAATAGCCCGCCGAGTCCACATAGGCCGTGTTAGACCTCGCGACAAGGAGGACGGCATCCGGCGCGGGTTTGAAGTTGTTCCTCACGTCCAGGTACTGGACCTGCGTGTACTCGCGAAGGTACCAGGCCCAGGGCCAGGAAAAGCCGTCCGAAGAGTCGACGACGATGGGCAGCGCCCTGCCGTAACCGCTCTCCCGCGCCAGCGCGTCGATCCGGTCCCGCAGCTTGGGGATGTCGGGAGAAGTCTGCGTGTAGACCATCATCTCGACCGGGATGTCGCCGTGCTTGAAGGACGCCATCGTGCCGGCGCGGACCGTAAGCGTGAACAGCGCCGCGACCGCGACTGCCAATGCGCCGCGCGCGAAGCCGGCGCGGCCCTGTTCCCGCGCCGCGACGAGCGCGGCGCCGCCAGCGAAGCCCATCAGGACGTATCCCGCGTATTCGGCCACGGCCGCGTCGACCGAAACGATGAGCACGATGGCGACCGCTGTCACCGCGGCCAGCGCGGCAAGCTGACGCCAGTAAGGCGCGAAGTCGAGCGCGTCAATCGCCTTCGCCAGGGCCACTGCCCCGGCGAGGGCAAGCGGCAGCGCGATGTGCACCTCCAGCCACGGCATCTTCTCGCCCGCAATCGAGAGGCCACAGAAGATGGCCAGGGTCCAGAAGAGGAGCCAGCGCTTGAAGGAGTCGCCGCGCAGGGCCATCCAGACGCTGCCGCCCAGGGCCAGGAGCAGGGGCAGGAACTCATAGAGGGGCGTGAGCAGGGCGTAGTAGTAGATCGGCTGGTTGCCGCGACGTTCGCCGTGCTGTTCGAGCCAGTAGTCGAGCGAGCCCCAGATGCCGGAGAAGAAGCCGCCGCGGCCGTCCCAGAAGGCGGCCGTCCAGGGCGCCGGCTGGTTCGTGAAGAAGGTCGTGTAGAGGAGGACGTAGGGCACGTAGAAGGCTGCAGCCGCTATCAACCACACCCTGGGCCGCCAGAGCAGGCCGACGTACGCCGAGACGATGAGCAGCACGACGGTTGTGGACACCCGCAGCCCGTCTTCCGGCGTTGGTCCGGAGATCGTCGAGAGCGGGAAGTAGCCGCTGTCCTTGAACCCGGGGACCTCCTGGATCCCCGCCGCGAACTGCGGCAGGGTCAGCGTGCCCAGCACCACCATCACATCGCCGATCGGCGGCAGGCGCTCCCTGCCCAGGGGCTTTGACCCCAGCAACGGCCACAGCCCCGCTATCGCCCAGGCGATGGGGACGAGCGCGGCCGTGCGGAGCAGCACCGTCGTGCTGTCCGTCTGCTCGTCCTCGCGCTTCTTGCCAAGCTCCACCGCCAGCATCAGGTCGACGAATACGAGCATGATCGCGGCGGTGATGAAGGTGACCTCCTTGCTGGCGAAGCTCAGCGCCAGCAGGGCCCCGAGCCCGTACAGCCAGCCGTTCTTGCCCTCGTCCAGATATCGCCAGATGCAGATGACGATGCCCAGCGTCCAGACGGCCATCCAGGCCTCGTTGCGCGCGAAACGGCTGTAATAGAGCAGCGTTGGCGAGAAGCAGAGGAAGAGCGCCGCGATGATTACTGCCTTGACGCCAATCTGCTTCTTGAGCAGGTAAGGCATGCCCACAAGCGCCGTGCCGAAGAACGCCGCCGCGAAACGCGCGGTGGCATCCGTAGCGCCAAAGAGGAAGTACACGGCCGCGCCGATGTGGAACTGGAACGGGCCGTGCATCAGCGGGTCGTGCTTGTAGGCGCCGCCGTCGTACAGGTAGTACGTGAACTGCGCGTGCAGACTCTCGTCGTGGTGCAGAGCGCGGTCGCCGAGGTCGTAGAAGCGCAGCACTGCCGCGACGACCATGAGCCCCGCGATGACGAGTGCGTCCCAGTGGGCGATCGCCCACTCGCGCGCCTCCACGCGGCTGGCGGGCAGGGTGAAGACGCGGCGCCCGAGCGTCGCCTCAGCCACGGAGTGCCCGCTCCTGGACCCCGGTCACGGACGGCCGCTCTCGACGCGCGGCTCCGCAGGGGGCACGCGGAAGATCGTCAGGTTGCCGCGAGAGTAGGCGGAAGGAAGGGAGTCGCTGAACTTCTGGAGTCCGGCGGCAGGATACTTCGTTCGCTCCACGCTTCCCACTATCACATAGGTTACGTTGTATCTTCTCAGGATCTCCAGCGCCTCTGCCAGTGACGTGCTGGTGTAAGCGCGGTTGACGTCGGCCTCCCGGGCCGCTACCAGCGCCGGGTCCCGGCCCCACTGGATCTCGTGGCCGGCCCAGCCGAGTACCGTCGGCACCCCCGTCCGCGCCGCTATCCGCCCACCGAGGCTGTACTGGCCAAGCACCCCTTCGAGGATGACGTCATCGCCGTACGCGTTCCGGCGCAGCCAGTCCACCGCGCCCATGTCGTCAGCCGAGTGGCGCGCGGCGGCCGCCAGGCCATCCAGCGTACGCTCCCGCCCGCCGAGCCCGTCCGTCCGCGATAGCGTGGCGCCGAGCGGGTACAGGAGGGCGCCGAGCAACGCCACTGCCGTGACCCCGCCCCAGGCCCCTCGCACGGTCTCCCCGATAGAGCCCCGCCGCACCGGCCACTCCCGCGCCAGCCAGTAGAGGCCAAATGCCCCTGCGCAGCCGAGCAGTAACCAGGCCTGGTAGTAGAGCTTGAAGACGGTGTTCAGGCGCGAGTTGAACACATCGCCGATGAAGAAAAACTCCGCCCCGAAAAGGAGCATCGAGGCGACGGCGGTCATGGCCAGCATCGGCGCCAGCCCGGAGCCTTCGTCATCCTCCGCGGCCGGACGCTCGGCCTCCCGCCACAAGGCCAGGGCCGAGAACGTGAACAGCGCCCCGAAGGCCAGGGCCGATGTCCAGTTCCAGCCCCGGTCCGTGATGGCGTCGCCGAGGCTGCCGTCGCCCGTAGCTATGAGGGCCGCCCAGAGCATCAGCAGCGCGGCCGGAGCCGCCAGGACCATCGCCAACCGCGGCCGTGTACGTGAGGCGGCGTCCGAAACGACGCGCACCAGCGGCACCGGCGCGGCGACCAGCGCCAGCGGCAGCCAGATGATCGCTGCGTGCAACGGGCGGGTCGCGTCGCCGGTGACCGGCTCCAGTCCCTCCGCCTGGCTGTGGAACGTCAGGTAGAACGGCAGGTAGCCGACCACAGCCACCGCGACGACCGGCCCCATGAACCCGATGGTCGCGCCTATCGCGCGCGGCCACGTCCTGTGCTCGCGCAGATTTCGCGCCAGGACCACCAGGGTGGCCAGCGAGCCAAAGGTCGGCAGGTCCCAGGTGTTGAGGAAGCCGAGCCCGCCCTGGAGCAGGCCCGTCGCGAGCAACAGGGGCGGATTCAGGACCCAGGAGTCGAGGTCCAGCGGGCCTCTCGCCAGCCAGAAGCCGATCGCGAGCCCGACAGCCGTGAGCGCGAACGGTATGGCCATGACGTGCGGGTGCAGGTCGCCTAGCAGGAAGCTGAAGAACGGGAACTCCATGATGCAGTGGGCGTCCGGACACACTCTTGTCGCCCGCCACCACCACCAGAAGCTCGTCCGGTCGCTCGGGTACCAGCTGTCACTCGCGGGCGCCCCCGCCAGGTTCGCGATGTCGATCTTGCGGAAGAAGGCGTCGGAGCCGTAGCCGTTCGCCTTCGCGAACTCCAGGGCGCCTTCGAGGTTTCCGAGGACCGCCACCAGGACGGCCGCCGCGATGCCGGCGATGATGGCAGCGGCCACTGCCCGGCGCGCGGCGGCGACGAGGTTGTACCCGACTCCGAAGGCCGCCGTCATGGCCAGCGCCGCGGTGCTCGCCAGGGCGACGTTGTAGGTGACGGACGTAGCCAGGCCGGCGAGCTTTCCGACCATTGCCTGCAGGACGTAGCCGAAGTAGTAGTAGCTGACTGCGAACCCGGCCAGCCAGGGGTCCTCGGGTGGGTAGTAGCGGCTGCGGCTGGCCGCGTTCAGGAACATGAAGTCCATTGGCTTCTCGGTCGCTTCGATCTCGGGGACGTAGGACCGCAGGAAGGCCGCGACGAAGAAGCCGAGGGTGAAGATTGCCTCCACGGCCAGGACCACGGCGATCCGGTCGCGCAGGCCGTCGTGTATCTCCTGCTTGCGGGTCAGGTAGATGTAGCCCGAGGCCGCGGCGAGCAAAAGGAAGCACCAGAAGGCGCTGCCGGCGCGGTTTGGGAGCACATTCGCCGTCAGGGCCAGCCAGAACAGGTAGCCGCCAAGGAGTATCCCGACCGGCTTCGCGAAGGCGTAGCCGCGGTCCGGCAGGTTGCGGAAGACCACCCACGACAGCGGCAGGCCGACGAAGCCGATGACCTCTACGGCCAGCCACCAGGCGAAAGTGTCACCGAGCACGGCTCAACCTGGACGGGCCACTCGCCGTCATGACGGGGACGCTAGCCCGGAAGCAGGCCTTGCCGTCGCTTCGCGGTCGCGCAGACCTCTAGTGTCACTCGAACAGGGCATCGACGAAGGCCACCGAGTCGAAGGGTTGCAGGTCGTCTTCTCCTTCACCCGTACCGACGAACCGCACTGGCAGGCCGAGCTCATCGGAGATGGCGAAGACGATCCCTCCCTTTGACGTGCCGTCCAGCTTGGTGAGCGCGATCGCTGTTACGTCGACGGCCTCGGTGAAGGCCTTGGCCTGAATGAGCGCGTTCTGGCCGGTGGTCGCGTCCAGCACCAGCAGCACCTCGTGGGGCGCGGTCTCGTCCCGGCGCTGGATCACGCGCCTCACCTTGCGCAGCTCTTGCATCAGGTTGAACTTGGTGTGCAGCCGCCCGGCCGTATCGATGATTGCGGCCGCCGCGCCGCGGTTCTGCGCCGCGCCGATGGTGTCGAAGGCGACGGCGCCGGGGTCGGCTCCCTCTTTGTGGGCCACCACCATAGCTCCCACGCGCTCGCCCCAGTGCTTGAGCTGGTCGATCGCCGCGGCCCGGAAGGTATCGCCGGCGCCCAACACAACCTGCTCGCCGTCCTGCTTGTAGAGGTGCGCCAGCTTTGCAATCGTGGTCGTCTTCCCGGTGCCGTTTACGCCGACCACCAGGATCACGCCGGGGCGGGGCACCTCCGTCACGCTGTCGCCCCAGAGCGCACCCCTCAGCGGGACCGAGTCCAGAAGGTCGACCATCTCGTCCTTGAGGAGCTGCCGCACCTCGTGGGCCTCGCGAACGCGCTCCTTCTCGACGCGCTCGCGCACCCGGGCCAGGATCTTCTCGGTCGTCCG
>DATLYJ010000035.1 GCA_035574915.1 Dehalococcoidia bacterium
GCCGTGCCGCCAGCGCGCCGGAGGTGGTGACGGCGACCACGGTGTGCCGCGCCGCCCCGGCCAGCGCCCCGACGAGGTTCACCACCCCGTTCTCGGTGCCGCCGACCGCCAGGGTGTGCAGGACGTGGACGACGTGCATCAGTCCAGCCACCTCCGGGCCCATTCCTCCAGGCAGAGGAGCGCCCAGATGAGCGCCGACCGGTCCCGCCCCGCCGCATGCTCGGCGAGCAGACGGTGGACTTCCAACGGGTTCAGCAGTCCCCGCTCGGCGGTTCGACGGCTCAGCAGGACATCCCGCGCGTAGTCCCGCACCTCGCCGCGGAACCAGGCGCCCAGAGGCACGCCGAATCCCATCTTGGGACGCTCCAGCACGCCCGCCGGCAGCGCCTGGGCCATGACGCGTTTGAGGATGTACTTGCCCTGCCCGTCGCGGAGTTTGAGCGACGAGGGCATGGTAGCGAGGTACTCCATCAACACGTGGTCGAGGAGGGGGACCCTGGCCTCCAGCGCCACCAGCATGCTCGTCCGGTCGACCTTGGTCAGGATGTCCTCGGGCAGGTAGGTGTGGACATCGACGTACTGGAGTGCGGACACGAAGTCATCGACATGAGCCGCGGCCACCATCCGCTGGAATCGGGTCCCGTCCGGCGCCGCCGGGAGGTGGCGCCGGGCCTCGGGACCCAACAGCGCGTCCAGCCCGGCCCGCGTCTGGAGAGCGACCATCCGGAAGTAGCGCTCGAGCGCCGGGGCCCCCAGCAGGTCGAGGTAGCCCTGGCCGCGCACACCGCGGGGCAGCAGGCGAGAGGCGACCGCGAGCAGCGGTCGGATGGAGCGGCCCGGGCCGACGTCGAGCGTGCGGTGCAGAGCGGCGGCCCGCGCGTAGCGCCGGTAGCCGGCGAAGTTCTCGTCGCCGCCGTCGCCCGACAGGGCAACCGTCACGTGCTCGCGAGTGATCTTGGCGACGTAGTACGTCGGCAACGCCGACGAGTCCGCGAACGGTTCGTCGAACTGCCAGACCAGGCGCGGCAACGCCTCCATGGCGTCCGGCTTCACCACCATCTCGTAGTGGTCGGTGGAGTAGCGCCGCGCGACCTCGCGAGCCCACGCCAGCTCGTCGAAGTCCGCGTGGTCGAAGCCGATGGAAAACGTCCGGACCGGACGATCCTGCGTTCGGGCCATGAGCGCCACCACCGTGCTGGAGTCCATCCCGCCACTCAGAAAGGCGCCGACGGGAACGTCGGCCACCAGATGGCTCTCGACCGCGTCCACCAGGTGGTGGCGCAGGCCTTCCATCCACTCGTCTGCCGACCGTCGCGTGTCGGGACGAAACTGGAGATCCCAGTAGCGGTGGACGCTCTGCCGGCCGGAGTCCGGGTCGAGGAGCAGGTACGAGGCCGGCGGGAGCTTGCGGATGGCCCGGAAGATGGTCCGCGGTGCGGAGACGTAGCCCAGCGTCAGGTACTCGCCCAGCGCCTCCCAGTCGAGGTCGTGCGGGACCGTGCGGTCCTCGAGGATGGCCTTGATCTCGGACGCGAACAGGAACCGGTCGCCGAGGCGGGCATAGACCAGCGGCTTGATGCCGACCCGGTCGCGGGCCAGGAGCAGACGCCGCTGAGGCGCATCCCAGAGGGCGAAGGCGAACATGCCACGCAGGCGGCGCAGGCACGCCGTGCCCCAGGCGTCGTAGGCGGCCAGGATGACCTCGGTATCCGAACTCGTCCGGAAGAACCAGCCGCCGCGCCGCTCCAGCTCGGATCGCAGTTCGCGGAAGTTGTAGATCTCGCCGTTGAAGGCGATCCAGAGGCGACCGTCGGCCGAGGCCATCGGCTGAGTCCCCGTGGCAAGGTCGATGATCGCCAACCGGCGGTGGCCGAGCCCGACCGGCCCCTCCAGGTGCAGTCCTTCCCCGTCCGGGCCGCGGTGGGCGAGCACAGCCGTCATGCGAGCCAGCAGCGCCAGGTCGGCCGGGCGTCCAGAGAGGTCAGCGTACCCGGCCAGGCCGCACAAGGGCGGACCTCCTCTCTGGCGTCACCGCGGTGGTCGAAGCGACGGTCGTGGCGTCCATCTCGCGCTCAGCCACAACCTTGAGGACGACGGTCAGCGCCACCAGGTGGTAGAAAAACTCGAGATACGCGGCGCTCAAGAACGTACCGGCCGCCATGTAGCCGACGAGGCCTACCTGAAGGGCGGCGGCATAGCTGGCAACCCAGCCGGGCGGCGCGATGCCGCGCCGGGCACGCTGCAGGCGCTGCAACGTGACGAGGCAGGAGACGATCAAGCCGATGTAGACGACGAGGGCGGGGACGCCGTGCTCGCCGAGCACGTTCAGGTAACTGTTGTGGGCGTTCTGGGCCCGGATCGCGTCAGGGAGGTACGAGTAGAAGACCTCGTCCTGGGCCGGACCCCAGAAGCCGGCACCGAGCAGCGGCCGGTCGAGGCCGACCCGGTAGAAGACGTACCAGGACTCCAGTCGCATTTGCGCCGAGCGGTCTTCCTCGTAGCGCTCGATCGTCTCCATGCGTTCGAACCACTGCTGGGGCGCGAAGTACCAGACGAAGGCTACCGTCGCCAGAGCGCCCGCCACCACCAGGGACTTGCGCCGGCTGCGCAGACCCATGGCCAGCAGCACGGCCCCGAATCCCAGGACGGCACCGCGCGAGTACGAGAAGAGGATGGACGGCACGGCGAAGACGCCCATGACCCGGAGCAGACGGCGCAGCCAGCGGTTGCTCTCCTCACGGGCCAGGAAGAAGAACATCGCCAGAGCCATGTCGAGCGCCAGGCCCAGACCGGTGTTGCCGCCCATGGAAGTGGCGCTCGGGTACTGGACCTGGTGAACGCCGCCGGTGGTCAGGGTGAAAATCCCACCCTTGACGGCATAGAAGCCCAGCGACAGCGCGATCGTGAGCAGGAGCACCCGTATCCGCTCGCGCGTCTGGCAGAGCAGCATGGTCAGGAACGTGAACAGCAGGATCTTTGCGACCTTCTGCCACATCTCCCAGGCCAGCGCGGGATACATGGCGAAGGCGGTCGAGAGCGTGAAGAGCGCCGCGAGGGCCAGGAGGAGCCAGGTCTCCCGGACCATCGGCAGGGGCTGGCGGTCACGCGTGAACAGCAGCCCGGCGAGCGTGGCAATGGCCACGAGTTGCGCAAACGGAAAGTCGTAGGCGAACCCCCAGGCCAGGCGGTGGGGGTTCATGTAGCCGATCCAGTACCACATCACGACCCCGATCCACGGGCGGGCGAAGCAGATCGGCAGCGAGCCGAAGACGATTGCCGTAACCAGAAGGTCGCGAAGGGGCATCAGCGCTCTCCTCGCAGGACGCGCTCCAGCGCCGCGGCCTGCCGGCGCCAGGTGTAGTGGACGAGGACGGTATCCCGGCCCTGCTTGCCGATCTGCCGGCGGCGGACCTCGTCGTCGAGAAGCCGGACGATGCCATTTGCCAGCGCCCGGGGGCCGTCGGCGAGGACGATGTTCTCGTCGGGGACAGCGCGCAGGCCGCCCACAGCCACGCGCGTGGCCACGACCGGCCGGGCCATGGCCCAGGCCTGAAGGATCTTGTTCTTGATCCCGGCCCCCATCCGCATCGGGCAGACGAAGACCGAGGCGCGCTCCAGGTACGGGCGCACGTCCTCCACCCGCCCGGTGACGACGACGTGAGGTCCTGCGAGCGCCCGGGTCTCCGGTAACGGGTCTCGGCCGACGATGTAGACCCGGCACTGCGGGTAGGTCTGGCGCACGAGCGGCAGCACCCGGCGGACGAGGAAAGCGGCGGCGTCGGCGTTAGGCGGGAAGGACTGGTTTCCCTCGAAAACGAGCGAGGGGTGCTCCTCGTCGAGGCCGGCTGGTGCGAAGAAGTCGGTATCGACGCCGTTCTCGACGACTTCGGCGGCGAGCCCGGGCACCACCCGCCGCGCCCACGCGGCGTCACGGGACGAGACGAAGGTGCAGACGTCGGCCAGCCGGAAGTAGCGGCGCTCCCAGCGGACCGTCTGCACCAGTCGACGGACGGCCCGCGCGAGCCTGACGGCGCGGCGCGTGCGAAACACCTCGCGGACACACTCCAGGAGGCCGTCGTCCATCAGGTCGGCCACCACCCGCCGCTCGCCCACCGCGTTCCGGTAGACGAGCATGTCCCAGCCGCCGACCCAGACGACATCCGGCCGGAACGTCGCCATGGTCTGGCTGATCAGGCGGTCCATCGCCGGGACCCACGGGATCATTTCCACCGGATCCAGGACGCGGGCGAGCCGCCTCACCAGCGACCCAGAGGGTTGCGTCTCGGGAACGGGGCATGTCTCGATCCGGGCGAAGACGCTAGACAGGGCCGCAGGGTATGGCGGCTCGCCGAAAGCGATGAGCGCAAGCGCGTGACGGTCGGCCAGGTGTCGCGCCAGGTGGTAGAGCCGCAGGTGCTGTCCCGACTCCAGCGGGTACGGCACGCGGTGGGTGAGCAGCAGGATCTTCATCGCGTCACACCCGACCCCAGCACGCGCCGGTAAGTGGCGACGGTCGCCCGGGCCGCACGATCCCAGGTGAAAGCGGCAGCTCGGCGACGACCCCGCCGGGCCAGATCCGCCTTCACTGCGGCATTGAGGTAGCAGTGCCGCATGGCCTCCGCGATCGCGCCGGCGCTGGTGGGATCGACCAGGAGGGCGGCGTCGCCGGCGACTTCCGGCAGCGACGTCGTGTTCGACGTGATGACCGGCGCCCCAACGGCCATGGCCTCGAGCACCGGGAGGCCGAAACCTTCGTAGAGCGAGGGGTAGACCAGGGCTTCCGAGAACACCAGCAGCGTGGCGACATCCTGGTCGGGGAGGTAGCCCAGGGTGACAACCTGCTTACTCACACCCAGGCCCTCCGCCAGCTCTTCGAACCGGGCCCGGGCAGAGTCCGGCACGCCGATCAGGACGAGCTGGACGTCGCCGGTGAGGGCGCGCGTGAGTTCCCGTAGCGCCTCGATGAGGCGGGACACGTTTTTCCGCGGGGCGTCGCCGCCGAAGGCGACGAAGAACGGCTGGCGGACGCGATGCGCGGTGGCGAGGGCCTCGAACCGGCCGGCGTCTCGTGGCGGCTCGGATGGCACGTCGACACCCCAGGGGACGACGTCGACCCGCTCTCCGGGCAGGCCGAACTCGGTCAGGAGATCGCCGCGGGTGTACTCGGAAACTGCGATGATCCGAGCCGCTTGTTTCACGGCCCTTGCCAGCGAGCGACGGAAGCGCTGGATGTCACGAGCAGCCCACCCGTCGCCGATCCGGAGCGGAATCAGATCGTGCACGGTGAGCACGATCGGGCAGGGAGCGAAGGGCGGCGCCGTCTGGCCAGGGCAATGTAACAGGTTGACACGGTCCCACCAGGCCGCTACCGGCAGACGGAAACGCTCCCAGGCGTTCACCCGGTCGCCCCGGAGGGTGATTTGCCGGACGTCCAGGCGGTCGGCCAGCGGCATGTCTCCGTCCCGGTCGGTATAGGCGGTGAAGCGCCAGTCGGGCGCAGCTTCCGGCAGGCGGCCGAGCAATGCCCGCAGGGACTTCCCGACGCCGCGGGGCCGGGCGGCGAATGCATCCCGACCGTCGATCCCGATGTAGGTGCTCATAACCTTGGATGCCGCTTGGCCGAGCGGAGGGCGGCGAAGATCCTTGGAGGTAGCCAGGTAGAGAGCCAGTAAAGGCCGGCGCGCATCGAGGGTCGAGCAACCAGGCTGGCCCGAAAGTCAGCCCGGGCGCCGCGCAGGTCGCCCGCCTCCAGCCGGCAGTAGCCGGCGGCGGTGCGAAGCTGGCTGACGCGGAGCCGGACGGCCGACTTCTCCGTAGACGTCAGCAGCAGCGTCTCAGCCAGGGTTGCAACCGATTCGGCAGACACCCGATAGGATTCGGCTTCCGACACCACGTTCGTCATGCTGGCTAGGCGCGCGCGGCGCCAGGCGAGCACGCGGTTCACGTAACCGACCCGGGCCGCCTTGACCAGGCGCAGCCAGAGGTGCGTGTCTTCGTCCCATGGCAGTCGCTCGTTGAACGCCCCAACTCGATCTAGTGTCTGCCGGCGGACCATCACGGTGCTGGTCCAGCATGGGATGGGACCGCGCCGCAGATAGGCCGTCAGCAAGTCTGGTCCACTCAGGATGCGGGCGGATTCAGTAACAGGCCGGGCTGTCAGTCGGTCGAGTGCTGCTCGCGCCGCCTCGAAGGCGCTGGGCGATCCTGGCAGGCCGTCCAGCCAGGCCCAATCCGTGAAACACATGCCCAGCGCAGGTTCTGCCTCCATCAGCGCGACCTGCGCCGCAAGTTTCTCCGGCGCCCAGAGGTCGTCGGCGTCCAGAAAAGCGATATAGCGCCCCGTCGAGCGCTCGATGCCGCGATTGCGCGCGGCCGCCGGGCCGCGGCGGCGCTGGGTTTCCACCCGCAGACGCGGTCCTTCAAGGCGCCGCAAAAGGGGCAGGGTGCCGTCCGTCGAACCGTCGTCAACGAGGACGATTTCGTAGTCGGTGAACGTCTGTTGTTGCACGCTGGCCAGCGTCGCTTCGAGGTACGCGCCGCAGTTGTAGGACGGGATCACGACCGAGACCAGAGGTGCCGTCATCGGCGTTGGACCGCGGCGGCGGCTTCGATGTACGCCTCGGCGCACTTCTTCCAGGAGAACCTGTTTCGGCAGTCCTCCTGAGCCCGTCGCCCGAGCCGGCGCCGAAGGTCGGGGTTCTGGACAAGCTCGTCGAGCACCCGGGCCAGGTTGTCGGGACTCGGATGGTCGGCCAGAATCCCCGTCTCACCATCTCGGATGATTTCTGCACTGGCTGTCCGGATGCGATGGCCATCAGGCCGGAACGCGACTGGGGCGACACCTGCGGCCATGGCCTCCACCAGCGCGTTGCCGAAGGGCTCGTAGGTCGAGGGCAGGACAAAAATGTCAGCCGCTGCCAGGAATTGCTCAACGCGGTCGGTGAGACCGGTGAAAAAGCAACGGGCTGCCACCCCCAGGGCCCGGGCCTGCTCTTCGAGGGCGGGCCGCTGGTCGCCGTCGCCCACCACGAGGAGGCGCACTCGCTCGCGATTTCTCATCAGCGCGAAGGCGCGGAGCAGGCCGCTGACATTCTTCATGGCGACCAATCGACCGGAGAAAGCGATCACGATGTGCGGCTGGCCATCGGCGGCAGTCCACGCCCGGAGCGCGGTCGAGGTCTCGGCGTGTGCGAAGCGATCAAAGTCCACCCCGTTCGGGATGACCAGGATCTTCTCAGCGGGCGCCCGGTGCTCCTGGACGAGCGCGTCCCGCATGAAGGCGGACTTCACCACCAGGACGTCGGCTCGCCGCCAGGCCAGGCGCTCGGCGAGCTGAGCGGCCAGGGCAAGCACCCTCAGGGCGGCTCGCCCCGCGCGTGTTAGCGCCTCGGGGGCCCGGGCGCCTTCAGACGGCAGGCCTTCCACCCGGTAGAGGAGCGGACGCTCGGGGAACATGCCTTTCAGGGCGTTTGCGTAGGACGCGTCGACGGCACAGAGGACGTCGCTCAGGGCCGCCAGGGGCGCCAGGAGTCGCCGCAAGGGCCGTGCCTCTAGCAAGGGCCAGAGCGGCCAGAGGATACGGGAAGGGCGAGGTGCCTCCAGGCGCACGACCATAAGTCCTTCGGCGATCTCGGTCCCCGCGGATCGCGGGGGCACGGCTCGAGCCACGATCACCGGCCGGTGGCCAGCCTCAGCCAGCGCCCGGCAGATGTACTTCGTGTTGACCGCACCGCCACCGCCCCTGGCGACCTCGGGGAAGTGTTCGTTCTGCCACAGCACCGCGTATGTGCGATCGGCGTCCGCGACGAGGCGGCACGGTCCCGGCTTCGGAGTCGTGATCACGTGATCCTCTCGGCGCGCCACTTCTTCACGTAGCCCCACGCGGCGCCCAACTCATCGATAAAATCGAGTTGCCGACAAAACGCGTCGGGATCGCCGCGCAGGACCGCAGAAACCCAGGACGAGGCCTCGCGCGCCACGGCGCGGAAGTGGTAGAGGGGAATCCCCAGCACGTTTCGACCCCGCACCGGCGGCCGCGTTATGGCCTGCCCCTCGCCGTTGTCGAAGGCCCATTTCCGGAAGTACCGCCGGGTCATGCGATCGGGCGGAATGCGGTGGCCGACGACCAGGTCGGGTTCGTAAAAGATGGTCTTTCCGGCCCTCACGGCGCGCCGAACGAACTCGGTGTCGCCGCCGCGATAGAGCTTGCTGCCCTTGGCGCTGAGCGTCGTGATGAAGAGACCGACGTCCGCAAACACCTCGCGGCGGAATGCCATGTTGGCGCCGTAGATTCGGATGCCGCTCGTTCGAGTGTCATCGTCGAGCCGCGCCACCCTGGGCTCCGCCGACTCCAGCAGCGCCAGTCTGCGTCTCAGGTGGACGTCCAGCCAGCCGGGCGGGGGCACCGGCCAGATCGGGACGATCCGACCACCGACCCCGTCGAGCCGCCGGTTCTCCATGAGGGCGAAGAGTTTCGCGACCCAGTCAGGCGGGGGGGACACGTCGTCGTCGGTGAAGGCGATGACCGAGCCGCCGGCCGCCGCCACGCCGGTGTTGCGGGCCCGGGACAGGCCCTGCTCCGGCTCGAAGAGATAGAGCACGGGCATAGGCGCGGCGGCCGCGAAGCGCCGGCACAGCGCTTCGGTCTCATCGGTGGAGTTGTTGTTGACGAGGACAAGTTCCCAACGTATGTGTGCCGGCACGCGCTGGGCCGCGAGCGCGGTAAGGGTTTCCTCAAGTTCGGCGGCGCGGTTGTAGGTGCAGAGCACGACGCTGAGGTTCATGGTTGTGACGGTCATAGTTGAGCCCAGGTGTAGTCGCACAGCACCGCCCCCTGCTGGCGGTCGGTCGAAAAGCGGGCACTGTCGGGCCCGTCGACCACGTCGATCACGAGGGCTTCCTCGACGGAGTCGAGGGGACCGTTCGAGCCCATCCACAACCCGATGCAGATCGACCGCCCGGGTCGGAGCCGCAGGCCGTGAAACCGGCACTGAAAGGTCTGCGTGCCGGGGCGAAGTGAAGCTCGAAACCCGGCCTCGCGCGTCCACCCGGTGACGAGCCGGGCCCCCGACGGCGTCTTGATGAGGACGGCCAGGTCTGCGTCGGGGATCGACTCGGTCGACTCGACCTCCATGCGCAGGACGAGATCCTCGCCGGACGGGTGGGCGCGTCGTGGCTGGCCGAACTGGTCGACGAGCTGCGCCCGGACGAACCTGGCTCGGCTGTCGCCAGAGCGCCGGCGCCGGCGCAGGTCGCCCGCGCCGTTGGTGCCCTGTTCGGCGAGGTAGGCCGCGACCACCGTCGGGGCCGGGCCTTCGAGGGCAACCGCGCCGTCCCGCAAGAGCAGGGCGGTCCGGCAGAGCCGGGGGATGAGGTCCATGTTGTGGCTCACGAAGAGCACGGTGCGACCCGACCTGGCCATGGCGGCCATGTGATCGAGGCAGCGCTTCTGAAATACCGCGTCACCGACCGCCAGGACCTCGTCCACGATCAGGATTTCGGGGTCGAGGTGCGCGGCGACTGCGAACGCGAGCCGGACATACATCCCGCTCGAGTAACGCTTGACCGGAGTGTCGAGAAACTTCTCCACCTCGGCGAAGGCGACGATGGCGTCGAACTTCCGGGCGATCTCGGCTTTCTTCATGCCGAGGATGGCGCCGCTCAGGTAGATGTTCTCGCGGCCGGTCAGCTCGGGGTGAAAGCCGGTACCGACCTCGAGCAAGGAGCCCACGCGGCCGTAGATTTCCGCGCGGCCGGAGGTCGGTTCGGTGATGCGGGAGAGGATCTTGAGGAGGGTGCTCTTCCCGGCGCCGTTGCGGCCGATGATCCCCTTGACCTCGCCGTGCCGGACCTCGAAGCTGACGTTCCGGATGGCCCAGATGAGATCACCCCGGTTGCGTTGCTGACCATCACGCGAGAAGAGCCTGGCGATGCCGTCGGCCAGGACTTCCCGGAGCATGTCGTGCCGGTGGCGGACAGTGCCGATCCGGTACTGCTTGGAGAGCGCCTCGGCTCGGATCGCGATGTCACCCATCAGACGATATCCGCAAACGTATGTTCGGTGCGGCGGAAGTAAATCAGGCCTGTGATGAGCAGGGCCGCTAGGAGCGGCAGACTGGCGAGGAGAACTGCGGGGTCCGCACTCGCCTTGCCCAGCAGGGCCCAGCGGAACCCCTCGATGACACCGACCATGGGGTTGAGGCTGTAGATGAGCCGCCAGGAGTCGGGAACGACGCTGACGGGGTAGGCCACCGGCGACGCGAACAGCCAGAGCTGGGTGAGAAACGGAATGGTGTGGCCGACGTCGCGATAGCGAACGTTGAGCGCGGAGAGCCAGACCCCGACGGCAAGCGCAGCGAGGACGGCGAGGGCGACGAGCGCCGGGAGCATCAGCACCGGCCAACTCGGCCTCAGACCGAACCAGGCCATCAGGACGAGGAGCACCAGGAACGAGCAGGAGAAGTCGACGAGCGGTCGGATGACCGCCGCCAGCGGGATCACGAGCCGGGGGAAGTACACCTTGCGGATCAGGTTGGCGTCGCCGACCAGGCTGCGGCCACTCTCGGTGACGGCCTGGGAGAAGTAGTGCCACGGCAGAAGCGCCGCGTAGGCGAAGACCGGGTACGGGAGCCCGTCCGACGGAACGCCAGCAAACCGGCCGAAGACGAGTGTGAACAGGGCCATCGTCGCCAGTGGCTGGATGACCGCCCAGGCCACGCCGATTGCGGTCTGTTTGTACCGGATCTTGACGTCGCGCCAGATCAGGAAATAGAGCAACTCGCGGTAGTGATAGAGCTGACCGAGATCCAGGCGGAGCAAGCCGTTGCGAGGCTCGATCACCACGGTCGGGCGACCCATGACCGTCTCGCTCGGGCCGGGTGGGCTCATTGCGAGGTCCTCGGGAACAGGTCACCGGTGAGCGCACGCACTCGACGCCCGGCGAGCCGCCGGATGGCAGCCGGCGCAAACAGGCCCGCGAGGAACGGCGTCACCAGATGGAATTGCCTGCTCGTCCGGGCGAGGCGAAGGAGATAACGGGCCGCCCAGAGCCGATGGCCTCGGTGTCCCCGATAGTACGCCTCTTTGGCGATTTCCAGCGCGGCGCGATGCAAGCTTCTCTTGACGGCGCCCCGAAATGCGCGGGGGCCGGATCGCAGTTGTTCGCGCAGGATCGCCGCCGTGTCCTTGCGCCAGTTGAAGAAGCGAAGATCCGGCGGGCCGGAAAGCGAGGTCGGGCGGCGGCGCCAGCGCACGAGCGTTGCGGCTACGAGGGTGATCGGGAAGTGCGCCGCTATCCGTAAGTAGAGGTCGTAGTCGTGGCTTACGGGAAAGCGGGAGTTCCAGTCGCCAACGGTCTGAAACACCCGAGCAGGGACCATGATCTGACTCGACGTGCTGACGGGGGTGCCGTCAAGGAGGTCGGCGTAACAATATCCATGCCACACGGAGACTCCGGCACGGGCGAGCAGTGCCCTCCCAGCGGGCGGCATGAGAGTGCTCGAAAGGACGGTGCCGGAGTCGTCGAACTCGACACCATCCACAGCGACAAGTCCGGAGTCGGGGAAGCGTTGGACGGCGTCCACCTGCGTGGCGACCGTCCGGGGGTCCCAGAGGTCGTCACCGTCGAGAAATGCCACGAATTCACCGTGGGCGTGTCGTAGGCCGGTGTTGCGGGCCGCCGCCGCGCCTCGGTTCCTCTGTCGGAGGTAGAAGATGCGATCGCCGAACGACGCACAGACGGACGCGGTCTCGTCGGTCGAGCCATCGTCAACGACGATGACTTCGACCGGGCGATACGTCTGAGCGAGCGCGCTGTCGATGGTCGCCCCTATATACGGTCCGACGTTGTACGCCGGTATGACGATGCTGACGAGATCCGCCGGCGCAGCGGTCACGATGCTGAATCCCCACGTTCCGCCCAGAGGTTGCCGTACCACCGGGGCGGCAGGCGGTGTTCCTGGATCATCCGTGCGACCCATTCGGCCGCGACCGGTTGGGGCCAGCGGTCGAGGCCGGCGCCGGCATCGAGGACGGTGTCCAGTCGAAACCCGTAGGAACCGATGACTCGTGGAAGGTCGAGGGGATCTCGGCCAGCGCGGATCATGCAGTCCGGATTCCACTCGACAACCAGCGTCAGCGTGGGATTCTCGGCAAGGATCCTGCGCATCCCCTCCAGAACCTCGAGCTCCGCCCCTTCGACATCGACCTTGACGGCGTCGACAGGGCCAGGGACGACCTCGTCCAGAGGACGGACGTCGACCTCGGTTGGGCGGAGCGGTCGGGCGAACGGGTACGGGTGCTCGTAAAAGCCCTGGCACAGGCTCCAGTCGGCGAGATGGAAGGCGCGTCGGCCGTGGCGGGACCCGGCGGCGACGGGTAGCACGGTCACGTGCCGGAGCTTATTCGCACGGACGGACTCGCGGAGGAGCCGATAGGTGTGAGGCGCGGGCTCGAGGGCAATGACGCGACCGGATCGCCCGACGGCGCGAGCAGCCAGCAGCACATAATGGCCCAGGTGCGCGCCCACATCCACGAAGGTCGTCCCCGGCATCAGCCTGCGCTGCAGGCGGG
>DATLYJ010000036.1 GCA_035574915.1 Dehalococcoidia bacterium
TGGCCAGCCGGCGCTGGCGCTACGCCGCGCGCAGGACTTGCCGGCGCGACGTCCCGGCCCGGCACTCCTTCGGTTTTCCGATGAGATACCCCTGTATGGCGTGCACCAAATAGTCCGTGCCCGGCCCCGCGCTCCGCAGCGACTCCGCAATCTCCTCAGAGTCTATGCCTTCAGCGATGACGAAGGCGCCGGTCGCGCGCGCAAAGGCGGTGATGGCGAGGAGCACCGCTCTGCTCGCCTCCTGGCGGCTTTCCACCGTGACGGAGCGGTCGATTTTGATGTAGTCCCAGGGAGTAGCGCGCAGCATTTGCAGGCCGGAGTTGCCGACGCCTACGTCATCCAGGGCGACGGCGAATCCCAGCGCGCGTAAGCGCGTGATGTGCGGCACGATGATCTCGAAAGGCGCGGCCATCTGCTCGGTCACCTCAAAGGTCACTCTGGATGGTTCGATCGAGGCCGCTTTGACCATGCACCAGAGGTCGACCGCGGAGAACCCGGCGTGGAAAAGGGTCGAGGGATGGAGGTTCAGGAAGAGTTGAGCGTCCTCGGGCAGGGCTTTCGCGTCGCTCAGGGCCTGCGCTATGCAGAGGCGGTCGAGGTCACGGGACAGGCCCATCTGTACGGCTACCTCGAAAGCCTCCTCCGGCCCGGAGAAGCCGTACTCCTCCGGTGTCCGCAGTAGGGCCTCGTAGCCGAAGATGCGGCGGCTCGGCACCAGGGCGATCGGCTGAAACGCAGTGAGGATGTGGCGCTCGTGGATCATGCGCCGGAGCTCTGCCATCTTCGCGCTCGTGGCGTTCCGGCGGGCCGCAAGCCTTTCATCGAAGAACTGAGCCTGGTCCTTGCCGCGATGCTTGGCCTCGTAAAGGGCGGTGTCGGCCTCGTCGCGTAGGGCCTGAGGGCTGCACTCGCCCACGCGGCAGCTGGCGAAGCCAATGCTGATCTTGGGAAGCGACTCGCGTCGGACAGCGCTGAGGAGGGCCTGGACCGTGGCCCCGGCCGCAGAGTGGTCCGCGCCGGGCACTATCAGCGCGAACTCATCGCCGCCAACGCGGTAGCAGCGCGCGCCGGCAGCCGTTCTCTGGATCACCCCTGCGAGGCTACGCAGCACCTGGTCGCCGAGGGCGTGGCCGCCGCCATCATTGACTTCCTTGAAGTCGTCAATGTCGATTATCGCCACGCTCAAGAAGGCCTCATCCGTTGCGCGCGTCGTGGCAGCAGCCGCGATCAGGTCCTCCTGGAAGGCACGATGGTTGCCGAGCCCGGTAAGGCTGTCGGTATAGGCGGCAGTCTCCATCAACGCCAGGCGCGCGCTCCGGGCGCTGTCTCGCCGCTCGAGGTAACGCGCGGTCATGAACAGGCCGGCAACCAAAGGCAGGCCCGCTGCGAACGACGAGAGCGTTATGACGGACTGCCTCTCCAGACGCCTCTCGAAGGAGGCAAAGTGCCTGGACGCAGCGTCGCGTCTTTCGTCCGCCACGGGCTGGATGAAGGCCGCTATGCTCGCGACCCTGCTCAGGCCAGCATCGCTGAGGGGCACCGACCCCCCTGAGACGAGGGCCTCTGCTCGAGCGGCGTCCTCCGCGTAGCTGCGGACGAGTTCGTCCACGAAGCTGCGGTCCGCTTCGTCGCCGATCCTTCTCACTACTTCGATGTGCCCGAAGGCGCGCTCGATGGCAGTCCGCATCTTCTCGAGCTCCGAGAGGTCGCCCGTCCTGGAGGCATTGCCGGCATGAAACGCTGCGGCGGCGCCGGCGTGGACGGCCTGGTCGTAGGCGTTGGCCACTTCCAGAAGGTCCTGCGCGCGCCTTAGTTCGGTCAGGCTGCTGGACAAAGTGACGAGGGTCAGCACCCCCATGGCGAGGATGATCAGGCCCATGGCAGCCTGACAAGCGCGCGACGCCCACACGATCGCGCGCCCGTGGTCGGCAGAAGGTCGCCGCGAATCCCTGACCGCGGACCCCGGGGTCCGCTGGCCGGTCTCCATCAGGCGGCCTCCGCTAACTGGCGCTCCACGAGCCGCTGGCGCAAGCGGCGCACAGCGCGATGCCGGAGCTGTGAGACGCGCGAGGGGGAAATCTGCATAACGTCCGCGATGGACTGCAGGGAGCACGACTTCAGGTAGTACAACTCGATGATGGTGCGCTCTCTTCCCGGGAGCGCTCCAATGGCGTCCCGCACCTGGTCTATCAGGACTTTTTCCATGGTCACAGCCTCAGGGTCGAGGTTGACGTCGTCGTCGCTGAGCCCCTTGAGCTTCTCCGCTTTTCCGTCCCACCCGTACTCGCTCAGGCCCTCCAGGGACAGCACTTTGAGTCCGGTCGTGCGCACGGTGTCGCGGACCTTCTCGGGTGTCTCGCCGATGCACTCGGCGATTTCGGGCACGGTCGGCTGCCGGCCGAGGCTGACGTGAAGCGCCGAAGTGACCTTGTCCAACTCTGCAGAGGCCCGCTGGAGCGAGCGCGGCAGGTGGTGCGCGGCTCGCAGCGCGTCGAGGATGGCGCCGCGGATGCGCGGCATGGCGAATGTCGAGAACCTGACGCCGCGGTCTCGCCGGAAGGACTTGTAGGCCTCTACAAGGCCCTGCAGCCCGTACGCGATCAGGTCTTCATACTGGAGGTAAGTACCCCGCGTGCCGCTGCCCACCGTCCTGTTCACGATGTGGCGGACAAATGGCATGTAGGCCTCGACAGTCTCCTCCAGGCTGAGCTGGGCCGGCGTTGCTTCGAGAGCTTCCGAGCCTTCATTCACGTTCGCGTCCTCCTAGCGGCTCATTTCCGTCCCCTCTCCCGCAGGGAACGGTTGCCGCCCGCCTGCTGGCGCAGGGGGCGGCGGGCCGGCCCGCGCGTCGCGCAGGCCAAGGCCCAAGAGAACCACCGGCGGAGGCAGGTGCGCGGGCGCACCTGGTAGCCCTCGATACAACTGAACGCTAACGGGCGCTACCGCGGCCGACCAAGTACCGAAAGACTACTTTGGGCCATGCTAAGTAGCCATAATAAATTGGCCGTTCGGGGGGTTCAGGACGCTACGCGGCTGCCGAGAATGGCGGCCAATCGGGCCGGACGCCCGTTCTGGCCCAAAGCACGAATGTGAGGTATTGCACTTGCGGGCTGTGCGCCCTGCGCATAATATGTCAATATCTGCTGTATTTAAATCCCCAGATCAAAATGCTCTCGCTATTCAGCGGCGCAGGCCAGGAAATCTGAGTCGGCGCGGTCTAACCAAGCGATCCTCCACGGGGCAGAAGGGCCCTGGCACCACCATGATGCACGAGGTGTTGGGCGCCGTCCTGGAACTGGACGGCGCTGACCTGGAGGTGCGCACCTACGTCCGGTCAATCCTGGACCGCCTCCGGGTCATTCTCGGTGCAGATGCGGCCTGTGTGCTCTGGGGGCCGGATGAGGACAAGCTCACCTTCTACGCGACTGCCGGACTTGATGTCCAGGCCGAAGGCCTGAGGGTCCCGGTGGATGACAGCGTCGCCGGTCGGGTCATCAGGTCACGCGCGCCGGTGAATATCGACGACCTATCGGCCGTGGGGGAGGCTCGTCCCGCTCTCCGGGACCGCTACGCTTCGGCGTTAGGCGTGCCTCTCATCCTTGGCGGGACTGTCGCCGGTGTACTCGGCCTGGTAGCAGCGCGCAAGGGCGCTTTCGACGAACGCACTGTCTCACTCCTCCGGGGCGTCAGCACCTTCCTCGCCGCCCTGGTGAGCCACGACCGCACACTCGCCGAATTGGCAAGGCTGGCGAGCGCGCTGGACGCCGCGAACAGCCTGGAAGCCACCGCGTTGACGGCGCGCGAGTACCTGAACGCTCTGCTGCAGCGGATTGTCGAGGTTGTCAAAGGGGACGCCGCTGCCGCGTTCTGGGCCGACTCAGGAGGTGAATGGCTCACGCTCTATGCATCGGTCGGCCTTGACGCACCCGACGGCTTCAAGCTGCCCTTCAACGTGGGAATTACCGGCCGCGTTGCTGCCGGGCTGAAAGCCATGCGCGTCCCGGACACGGCTCTCGTAGAGACGGCCGATCCCGAGCTGGCGGAGACGTTCCGATCGGTGATTGCCTGCCCACTTGTCCTCGAGGGCAGGGCTGCTGGTGTCGTGGCCATCGGCGCCAGGGAAGTTGACTTCTTCAGCGACTCCGACCTCGAGCTTCTTGCCAGCTTTTCGGGGCGGTTTGCCCTGATGATGGACCGCGAACGCGTCAAGGCGGAGGCCAAGGAGTTGAGCGCGCACCTTCTCGCCGCGGAAGAAAACGTCCGCCAGTCCCTGGCGTTCGACCTGCACGACCGCGTGGCCCAGAGCGCGGCCGCTTCCTTGATGTTCCTTGAGGCGTTGAGCGCGCGGTTCCGGCCACGTGGAAAGGAGGCTCGCCAGCTCCTCGACTCGGCGCGCGCGCAAGCAGAGGTCACGGCTCGCGAGACCCGGGCGCTCATCAACGAACTGCGAAGTCCCGAGTCGAGCGGCCGTTTCTTCCAGGAGTCGCTCGTGAATGCGGTCAGCTGGCTCGCCGAGGCTACCAACGTTCAGCTTGACGTGGCAGTTGACCTCTCCGGCGGCGCTGCAGATGATCAGGTGCTCGTCCAGGCGCTGCGCATCGCCCAGGAAGCCGTAAATAACGCCGTGAAGTACTCGGGAGCGCCGTTCGTGCGCGTCGAGGTGAGAAGCGATGCAGACGCATGCTACGTCCGCGTCGAAGACGAGGGCCGCGGGTTCGAAATCAGCGACGTTAGCGAGTCGAGGAAAGGCATTGGTCTGGCCAGCATGCGCGCCCGGTGCGCCGTCGTCGGCGGACGCCTGACATTAGACAGCGCTCCGGGCAAGGGCACCAGGGTGATTGCCCGGCTGCCGTTGCGTGCCGCCTAGCCAGCCGATTGGAGGGCTGTCCAGTGGTCTGGGGGCAGAAGACCGCACTCTCCTGGGTGGTCGGGAAAGCCCGCGAACGAGCGGACGTAAGTCAGAAGTCGTGGGCGGATAATCACTTACCTCTGGTCTAGCATGAGACACAGCGCTAAGGAGCGTCGACTTGCCGGCGCCGGGGACTCCCCTTTCGGCGAAGCCCGGCATCAGTCGCACGGGGTTGGTGAACCGCCCGTTGCCATGACCTCCTTCAGCGCCTCGCGCAACCGAAAGGCCGACGTTTCCGGTCGTATCCGCGTCCTGATCGTGGACGACCACCAGCTGATCCGTGAGGGATTGCTCGCCTTGCTACGGGATAGCTCCCTGGAGGTGCCCTTAGAGGCGGCCAGCGGGCGCGAGGCCGTGCGGATCGCGCAGGAGACGAGACCGCAAGTGGTGCTCATGGACATCATGATGCCGGAGATGGACGGCATCGAGGCCTGCCGCCAGATCAAGGCCAGGTTGCCGGGCACGGCCGTGCTGATGCTCACGACGTACGAGGACACGGCGCTGCTCAAGCGGGCCCTGGAGGTAGGGGCGTCCGGGTACCTCCTCAAGGGTTCGTCGCGCGCTGCCCTGGTGAACGCCATCCGGACAGTGGTCTCCGGGAATAGCGTGATCGATAGCTCTCTCCTCGCGCGCGTCTCCCGGGAGATCGCTGCGTCCGGGCTCAATGAAGACGAGCGGAGGCGCCTGGCCTCGCTGTCGCCGCGCGAAACGGCGATCCTGCAGAGCATCGCGGCTGGAAGGACGAATGAGGAGATCGCCCGGGCCGTAAACTACAGCGTCGGGACCGTCAAGAACGCCGTGCAGACGATTATTGTCAAGCTCGGGGTATCCGACAGGGTCCAGGCCGCCGTCCTGGCCGCCAGGGCCGGCCTTCTCTCCCGCGACCCCGCGTAACCCTGCGTATCGGCCCTCCCGGGCAGCGTCTGCCCGCGGTGCGCCGCCCGGCCGGACAGGCGTTGACAACGGGACGGGCGGAGACTACTTTCCCGTCACGAACCGGGCTGCGCTGAGAAGCGGCCCCGGTCCTCGAAAACGGCGCGTCTCGCGGGGCGAGTTGGGAGCATGGGGGGCTGAAGCTATGGCTGTCGCGACGATTGCGCACAAGCCGGACCTGAGCAAAGAGGAGGTCCGGCGGATCTTCGCCAGGCACTTCGACGGCAAATACACGGTGGAAGACTGGAGCGGGATTCCGCGGAGCATGCGCGATTTCATGGTCGTCAAGAACGGCTTTGTAGCTGTAACAGTAAAGCTGGACCAGTCGCCGAACGAGACCAAGATCGTGTTTACGGGCTTTACACCAAAGTTCTGGGCCCGCGCTTTGGTCGGCGGCATTGGCAGCATGTTCCTGTGGAACGGCCTGACCAACGAGGTCAAGCAGTTCATCGAGACCGCGCCCGAGTTCCATTGAGGCTGCGCCTGGCCCGCAAGCCGGCGACCCCAGGGACGGTTAGGGGAATTCTCGACGCATGCCCCGGATATCGCCCAAGCTGGCCCTGACTTCGGAAGAGCTGGACAGGCTCATGCTCGAGAGTTGGAACATGCGCATCGCGACCCTGGGCCCTGGCTCGAGGATTAACCTGACGCCGCTGTGGTTTGCCTGGGTGAACGGCAAAGTCTACTTCACCTGCCGCGGCCAGAAAGTCGTGAACCTGCGGCGGGACTCGAACGCGACGGTGCTGGTCGACAAGAACGAGCGCTTCCCCGAGTTGGTCGGCGCCATGCTTCAGGGCAGCGCCAGGGTGCTGGAGACGGCGGAAGAGGAAGCAGCGGACCCGGACTTGGAGGAAGCCCGCTGGCAAATGGGCACGAAGTACGCGGGCGGCCATGGCGAGGCCGCGGCCGGACGCCGGCGCAACAATTTCACCGCCCGCGGCGAGACCAACCGCTGGGTGGTCTTCGAGCCGCACCACGTGATTACGTGGGATAACTTCAAGCTCGCCAGCCTCCGCGGCTGAACTCGGGCGATAGGCCCCGGAGGCGTTCCGGCCTCCATGCCCTCCCTCAGTCCTGCCCAGGCCAGCACCCCGGGACTGAAGGCGTGCTGGCCCGCGGGCGCGGGGCTTGCGAGGCGCGGCCGCTGGTGTCGGCGGCCCGCGCCCGGGTCAGACTGAGCTGTCCGCTTTAGCCGTAGCGGTTGCGGTTTGCTCTTCCAGGTAGCGGCGCACCAACCACTGGGAGGTCGCTCCCTCGCGCAGGCGTGAGGGGTCCGGCGGGGCGATGTCGATGGCGTCGACGTCGCTGCCGGGCCTGGGCTCGCCGCCGGTGACGCGCGCGTGGAAGGCGATGACGAGCTGGTCCGTGCGGCCTGGCAGGAAGTGCGTGCCCATGAAGCGCACTATCTCGGCCTCCAGGTTCGTCTCCTCGCGCACCTCGCGCAGGGCGGCGTCCTCGGCCCGCTCACCGCGCTCCACGAAACCGGCGACGACGGTCCAGCGCCAGGGCTCGAAGCTGTCCTTGCGGGTGTACACCACCCGCCCGTCATCGGTGGTCAGGAGGGTCAACACTACGGGCACGGGCGGGTCGTACCAACGCCAGCCGCAGGCAGGGCAGAGCTTGTGGGCGTGCCCAGAGGCGGCGCCGGCATCCGCCAGAAGCGCGCCGCATTGGCCGCAGTGCTTCATGCCTGAACGTTAGGGGACCTCC
>DATLYJ010000037.1 GCA_035574915.1 Dehalococcoidia bacterium
CCCGGTCGTTGACGGGCGGTAGAGTCGGTTCTAAGATGCACGCGTTTAACGCCCGTTAAGTCAGCTCTTCCCCGCGCAGGAGCCATCGATGCTTGACATCAACGGCAAGTACTGCATCGTCGGCGTGGGCAATACGGAGTACGGCCGCACGCCCGGCCGAAACGCGGTCACCCTCACGGTCGAGGCCATCCGGAACGCGATCGAGGACTGCGGCATCGACAAGGGCGAGATCGACGCCGTGCTCACGAAGTATCCCACGTCCAATTTCCAGGGCCTCTTCTCCGCCCGTGTCGCCCAGGCGCTCGGCGTCGTGCCGCGCGTGACGGCGACCCTCGACCAGGCCGGCGCCAGCAACATCAGCCTCATCGCCTACGCGATCATGTGCATGGAGGCGGGGCTGTGTAACGTCGCCACCATCAGCTACGGCGACAACCCGAACACCAGCGGCAGGCCCTCCTACGGCCGCCGGCCCGCCGCCGAGGCGGCCCGTGGGCCCACGTACGGCGGCGACGAAGCCGTGGCTGGCATGACCGGCGCGCCCTGCGGCTACGCCATGATCGCGCAGCGCTACCGCTATGAGTACGGCCTGACGGACGAGCAACTCGGAACCATCGCTACCACCTTCCGCCGCCACGCCTCGCTGAACCCCAACGCCCAGTTCCAGCAGCCGTTCACGATGGAGGAATACCTTAGCTCCCGTTGGGTTGCCGAGCCTTTCCGCCTTTACGACTGCTGTCCGGTCAGCGACGGCGCCGCGGCCGTAATCGTCACCAGCGTCGAGCGGGCCCGGGGGTTGAAGAAGAAGCCAGTGAGCGTCATGTCCTTCGCGCAGGCGCACCCGGCCTGGGACCTGGCCCAGCGCGAGGTGCTCACGACCTCCGGTGCAGCCATCTCCGGCCCCACGGCCTTCCGCCTCGCCGGCATCAGCGTTGAGGACGTCGACTTCGCCGAGCTCTACGACTGCTTCACGATCGTCCCGATCGTTACGCTCGAGGACTATGGCTTCTGCAAGAAGGGCGAAGGGCCGGACTTCATCGGCGGGGGGCGCATCGGGCTGGAAGGCTCTTTGCCGCTCAACACCTCCGGCGGACTCCTGTCCGAGACGGGGATGCCCGGCATGCAACTTATCGTGGAGGCGGTGCGCCAGTTGCGGGGCGAGGCCGGCCCGCGGCAGGTCAAGGACCCGGAGATTTGCGTCGTCAGCAACCAGGGCGGCGTGATGACGACGCACGCCACCCTCGTCCTGAGGAACTGAGATGACGGTTGAGTACCCGAAACCACTGCCTCAACTCACGGACGATAACGGTCCCTATCTGGAGGGCCTGAGGGAGCGCGAGTTGCGCCTCCAGAGGTGCGGGGCCTGCGGCCGCTATCGCTATCCGCCGGCGCGCTTCTGTCCCCATTGCCTCTCGGAGGAGGCTTCGTGGGAGGTGGCCTCGGGACGCGGCACACTCTACAGCTTCATCGTCGTGCACCAGCTCTACCACCCGGGGTTCCGCGACGACATCCCTTACAACGTCGCCATTGTGGAGCTGGACGAGGGGCCTCGCATTACCTCGAACGTCGTCGGCTGCGAGAACCGGGACCTGAAGATCGGCATGAGGCTCGTGGCGGAGTACTTCGACGCCACTCCGGAGGCCACGATCCTGAAGTTTCGCCCCGCCTAGAGGAGGCACACATGGACCTGCGAATGACCGAAGAGCAGAAGATGATCTGCGCCACCATCCGGCGCTTCGTCCGCGAAGAGATCATCCCTCTGGAGGAGACCGAGCTCGACGCCGACGCCTACGAACTGCCCGAGGAGCACGAGGAGCGCCTGCGGCCCATCGCCGAGTCGACGGGCATACCCGGCGCGCAGGGCCTGGACACGAAAACGAGGGTCTTCATGGCGGAGGAGATGTCCCAGCACCGCGCCGGGCTCTACTCGCCCTGCTACGGGCTCTTCCGGGGCGCTGCCGGGACCGGCGAAGGAGGTGGTGGCGGAGGATTCATCGGCCTCACCGAGCCGAGCGGCGGCTCCGACCCCGCGCGCGCCATCCGCACGCGAGCCGTGCGCGACGGCGACGAGTGGGTCATCAACGGCTCCAAGGTCTTCAACTCCGGCGCCGACACGGCCTCCTTTGGCACGATCTACGCGCGCACGGGCGATACGCCTGGCCGCGAGAGCATCAGCGCCTTCCGCGTGCCGACGAACACCCCCGGCTTCGAGGTGCGGCGCCTCATCCACGTCCTGCGCTCCCATTACACGACGGAGCTCTCCTTCACGGACATGCGGGTGCCGGCTTCGGCGATGATCGGCGCCGAGGGCACGGGCTTCGCCAACGCCAATGCCCGGCTCAGCGGCAACCGCATCACCTATGCGGCGAGCTGCACGGGCGTGGCGATCGCGGCACACCGCATGGCCACGGAGTACTCTCGCCAGCGCGTCACCTTTGGCGAGCCGCTCTCCAACCGGCAGGCGATCCAGTGGATGCTCGTCGACAACGAGATCGATATCCGCACGGCGCGCTGGCTATGCCTTTCCGCCGCCGAAAAGGTCGATAACGGCGAACCTTTCCGCTTCGAGGCGGCCATGGCGAAGCTCATCGCGACGGAAGCGGCGGGCCGCGTTGTCGACCGGTCGATGCAGATCCACGGCGGCTACGGTATGACCAAGGACCTGCCCTTCGAGCGCTGGTTCCGGGAGCTGCGCATCCGCCGCATCGGCGAGGGGCCCTCCGAGATACAGCGCATGATCATGGCCCGGGACCTGACCTACGGCTCCGTGCAGCCCGGGAAGTTCGAGCTCGAGCCCTAGCGCATGGCCGGCGTTCTCGATGGCGTCCTCGTCGTCGACCTTAGCGAGGGCATAGCCGGCGGCTACTGCACCAAGCTCCTGGCCGCCCTGGGCGCCGAGGTCATCAAGGTGGAGCGCCCGGGCCTGGGCGACCCGATCCGGAGCATGCCGCCCTTCAAGGACGACATCCCGGACCCTGAGACTTCTGTCGTCCACCTTCACCTCTCGATGGGGAAGAAGAGCATCACGCTCGACCCCTGGCGCGCGACGGGCCTCGACCTGCTGCGGCGCCTCATTGCCACGGCGGACGTGCTCGTAGAGTCCTTCAAGCCGTCCGAGCTGATGCGCCTCGGCATCGGCCATGAACTGCTGGAGCGCGAGCACCCGCGCCTGGTGGTCACGTCAGTCACGCATTTCGGCAAGGACGGGCCGTATGCCGAGTACGAGGGCGGCGAGCTGGTCGACTACTCGTTCGGCGGCTATACGTTCCTGACGGGCCTGCCTGACCGCGAGCCGATCAAGGCCGGAGGCTCGCAGGCGCAGTATCAGGGCGGGCTCCATGCCGCCACGGCGACGATGGCGGCGCTCCTCATGCGCGAGGCCACGGGCATGGGAGACCGCCTCGACGTCTCGATCTCGGAGGCGATCTGCTACGCGCACGCGGGCATGTCCGCATATCTGAACAACGGCCAGATCTACCGGCGTGTGGGCGCGCGCCTGCTGTCCGACCTCCCGACCGCCCCCTATCCTTCGACCATCCTTCCGGCGCGCGATGGCTTCGTGCACGTGCACTGGGCGCCCGCGGACCCTTCCCTCCTCGGCGTCCTCACGGAGACGCCCCGCCTCAGCGAGCCTGAGGTCTGGGAGACCCCGCGTGGCCACGCGGACGAGATCGATGAGCTGGTCTCCGCCTGGCTGAGCCAGCAGGACAAGGCCGAGGCGGTGCGCAAGGCGCAGGAGATACGCCATCCCTTCACGGAGGTGCTCACACCAGCGGATCTCCTCGAGGACCCGCAGTTGCAGGCGCGAGGCTTCCTGCCCGAAGTAGAGCACCCGCTCCTCGGCGCCTTCAGGCACATCGGGCCGGCATTCGTGATGGGTGAAACGCCCTTGCGGGTGGAGCGCGCGCCCCTGCTCGGCGAGCACAACGTCGAAATCTATTGCCAGCGCCTGGGCCTTACCGCCGAGGAGCTCTCCGGGCTCCGCGAAAGAGGGGTTGTCTAGGTGCGCCCCCTTTCCGGCATCCGCATCCTTGACCTGACAATCGTCGTTGCCGGCCCAGTCGGCACCTCGATCCTCGGCAACCTCGGCGCCGAGGTCATCAAGGTCGAGAACACTGTGCAACGCACCCTGACGAGGTCGACGTCGAGCAGGGCGGCGGGGCGTGGCGGCAATTTCATAGACCTGAACCGGGACAAGCTCGGCATCACACTGAACCTCAACGTCCCGCAGGCCCGTGACATCTTCAAGCGCCTGGTCCGGATCAGCGACGTCGTGATCGAGAACTTCAGTCCGCGGGTGATGCGCAACTTCGGCCTCGAGCACGACGACCTCGTAAAGGTGAACCCGGGCATCATCACCGTGTCCATGCCGGCCTTCGGCAAGACCGGGCCATTGCGCGATATGACGTCGTTCGGGCCGGGGATCGACGCGATGAGCGGTCTCTCCCACCTGACCGGCTATCCCGACAGCACGCCGCTCAAGCCCGGAAACTACTACTGCGACTACAACGCCGGCGTGCTCGCCGCTCTCGCGGTCATGGCCGCGGTGTTTCACAAGCGCCGCACTGGCCGCGGTCAGGCGATAGAGGTGGCGATGCGCGACGGCGAGACGCAGCTCGTGGGTGAGTTCATCCTCGATTACGTGCTCAACGGCCGCGTGCAGCAGCGGGCCGCGAACCGCCACCCGAATGTCGCGCCCCATAACGTCTACCGCTGTCGCGGTGAGGACGAGTGGCTCGCGATAGCGGTCGAGACCGACGCCCAGTGGGCCGCGCTCTGCCGGGTGATGACGAGGCCGCAGCTCAGCACCGATCCGTTGTTCGCAACGACGCTCGCCCGCAAGCGCAACGAAGATGCCGTTGACAGAGTAGTCGCCGAATGGGCCGCCGGGCAGGACAAAATCGAGGCCATGCACCTCCTGCAGGCCGAGGGGATCCCGGCGTCCGCGGTGATGACCACGGCTGACATCGCCTCGGACCCGCACTTCCTCGCCCGGGGCGCCTTCCAGGAAGTGCGCATGCCGCGCGGAGATACCTTCCGGCTGCAGCGGGCGGCCTGGACGGCAAGGCGGGCGGACATCCGCATCGGCCCGGGGCCGGAGTACAGCGAGCACACGGAGCAGGTGCTGCGTGACCTGCTGGGCCTCAGCGAAGACGAGATCGCGGCGCTCGCGGAAGCGGGCGCCATAGCACTGCCTGAGAGAGCGGAGGAACGAGTATGACGAACTCCGACCGAAAGCCCTGGGAAATCCGCATGCCGTGGAAGGACTGGAAGGACTTCGAAGGGACGCCCCTCTGGACTCCCGCCGCCGCGAAGCTTTCGGGAAGCAACGGCATCTACGAGCTCGCGGACGAGCGGCAGCGCGTGCTGTACGTGGGCTTTGCAGGCAGCCGCGCCCGCTTCGGCCTGCGGGGGAAGCTCATCGACCACTTCTCGGAGCGCGAACCGAACCCCGAGATCAGGGGCCGCGCGCGCTTCTTCCGCTACGAGGTCACATCCGCCTACCTGAGCCGATGGGTCGAAGTCGTGGCGCGGCACAACCAGTCGGGAGCTATACCGCCGGGAAACCGCTGGGCGAAGGAGTACCCGCGCAGCATGCCCTACTTCGGCCCCGCCTCGGTGCCGGCCCCGTCCACCGTAGCGCCCTCTGTCACCGAACGGGCGGGCGCCGAAAGCCTCGGCACACGCTAGGCGGGCCGGCGGCCCTCGACAGGGCGGCCGGGAGCGGCCCGCGGCTGCCGGCGACGGCCCGGCGCCGCCTACGAGTTCGTGAACACGGGCTTCCGGCGCTCGGCAAAGGCCTTCGGCCCCTCGATCGAGTCCTGCATGCCGCGCAGGTTTTGCTCCAGGTTCGCGGCGTAGCGCCTCGCCTCGAAGGGCCCCATGTAGGTGCCCTTGTACAGGATCTCCTTGAAGTTGCGCACCGCCCGCGGCGCCAGCTCCATGAGCCGCGTCGCCCACTCCATGGCCGTCGGCATGAGCTGGTCGTCCGGCACCACCTGGTTTACGAGGCCCATCTCGTAGGCGCGCTGGGCCGAGATGCGCCGGTCGCCCCAGATGCACAGCTCGAGGGCGTGGCCGAGGCCGACGATCCGCACCAGGTGGTGGATCCAGCCCGCGGCCTGGTTCCAGCGCGCCTCCGTGACGCCGAACTCCGCTGACTGGGCGGCGATGCGGACGTCGCATTGAATAGCGTGATTGAACCCGCCGGCAACGCAGACGCCGTTTACGGCCGCGATCATCGGCTTCCAGCAGTTCAGCGCCTCGGCCAGGGGAAAGATGTTGGCCAGGTGCTGCGGCATCTGGACCATCGGGTCCGGCAACCCGGCAGCCCGGGCAGCATCGCGGTCGGCGCGCTCGCGGAGGTCCTGTCCCGTGCCGAACGCCCTGCCCGCGCCCGTGAGGATCGCGACCCAGGCGTCGGGGTCGTGCGCGAACTCCCAGTACGTCTCGTGGAGGACCTTCCGTAGCTCTCCATTGAAGGCGTTGAGGCGCTCGGGCCGGTTCAGGGTGATTATCCAGATGCGGCCGTTCTCTTCCTTGTCCAGGAGCAGGACACCGTCCTTGACGCGTACCATGGGCGGACCTCCGGTGGTTCGTAGACGCTTTTACCTATCGTTAAACGCGGGGGTTGCGGCCCTTATACCTTCACGGCCCCTGGCTGTCAATCGGCCGGCCTGGTTTCGGGGGTACGGGGTCACATCAGCGGTAGGGGCGCCGGAGCGTCTGCGACAAGCGTCTGCGACAAGACTTTACACGATGCCCGGCGCCGCGGGTTGTCATCGATGCGCCCGGCGGGTGAGAAGAGGGTCGGAGCCGGTGCTGGCCAGCCCTCGCGGACTGTCCCGCCGGACAAGCGTAGGCGCCGCGCGCCAGGGACCTAGAAGACCGCCATCTGGAAGGCGCGCCGGTACTTCTGGGTGACCGGGTGCGCGTCCCCCAGCAGGTTGAAGAGGGCGATTCCGGCCTTGCGCGGCGCCTCGTCGTTGTAATGCCGGTCACGGCGCAGCGACTCGATGAAGCCGCTGGCGGCGGCGTCGAGGTCGCGGGCCGCCAGCGCCCGGACGGCCGACGAGAACGCCTCGCGCCCCGGACCTTCCGGCAGGGACATGCCGTCCGAGGCGTCGAGTACAAGGTTGGCAATCGACTCCACCGACTGCGCGGCCTGGTAGAGGGCCGGCTTCGCGGCGGCGGCGCTGCGGGCCAGCTCGCGGGCGCGGGCCGGGTTACGGAAAAGGAGCGCCCGGGCCAGGACCAGGCTGGCGTCGGCGTTTCCCGGCTCCTCTACCAGCACCAGGTTCGCCAGGCTCTCGGCTTCGGCTTCGTCGCCGCGGGCAAGGGCAGCTTCGGCCTGCTCCAGCCGGGCGCGGTTCTCGCTCGGGAGGACGTCATCCAGCCACTGGCGCACGCGCTGCTCCGGCAGCGCGCCGACGAACTCGCCGGACACGCGACCGTCCACGAAGAGCTTCACGGCGGGGATGCTGGAGATGCGGTAGCGGGCGGCCACCGCGGGGTTCTCGTCCGTGTTCACCTTCGCCAGCTTCCAGCGGCCGTTGGCTTCCGCCGCAAGCTTTTCGAGCACCGGGCCGAGGATGCGGCAGGGGCCGCACCATGGCGCCCAGAAGTCGACCAGCACCGGCGTTTCGCGGCTCGCCTCAATAACCTCGCGGTCAAAGTCCCTTACGTCCAATGTGCTTCTCCTGCCCAGTCGTCCTCTCAATCGTCTCCGATCCCGCCCCACCGCGCCAGTCGCTCCCGCACCGGCGACGCCGTGCGCTCTCAGGGTCCAGCCATTCGGACGCGCCGGACGCTCCTGCTGATCTCCGGCAGAGGCGGAGGGGGCGGCGCTGCAGGGACGCCGGCCAGACCGGCCCGTCTCCGCGTCCAGCTTGCAGTTCGCCGCACGGCCGGAGTCGCGATGGGCGACCGGCGCTAGCCGCGCGCGAGGGCGACGACCTCCCCCACGGCGCCGGGCGCAAGCGGGCCCCGCGCCGTCCAGCGCAGGGCGCTCTCCACCTGTTCGATGTCGGAGAAGCCGACGAGCGCAGTCGAGACGCCTTCGGCGGCCAGCGCAAACCTCAGGCCCAACTCCACCGTGCTCTCCAGGCCGTGGCGGCGGGCAACGTCCGCGAGGGATTGCGCCCGCCTCAGGTCGGCCTCGAACTCGCCGCCCCGAACCATGGCGCCGCCGCCTCCCGGGCTCGCCAGCCGTGCCCGCTCGCTCGAGCCGCTGACAGCGCCAGCGGCCAGGACCCGGATCGCGATGACGCCCATGCCGGCCCTCGCCGCCTCCGCGATGAGGCCACCAAGGTCCTGCGCCCCGCCGGAGGCGCCCGCGTAGGCGGCGCTGGGGTTCAAAGCATTGAAGTAGGCCTGTACGGTATCGAACGCCCCCGAGCGCACAACCTCGAGGACGGCCTCGGTCTCGCCCAGGCCGGTGATGCCAGCGTGCCGCACCAGGCCCTCGCGGACCAACGCTCGCATCGCTTCGGCCACGGCGCCGGCGACTTCGCCCGGCGGCAGGGAGCGCTCGTTGGGGTCGTTACCGATGCGGGAGTGCAACTGCAGCAGGTCGACGCTGTCGCGCCCGAGGCGGCGCAGGCTCTGCGTAAGGGAGTCTCGCACCGCCGGCCTCGGGTCCGCGAGCGCGTCCCTGGACAGGTTGACTTTCGTGCCGACCACCACGCGCTCCCAGGCGCCGAGGTCCCTGAGCGTGCGGCCGAGGTTCTCCTCCGACCGCCCGTCGCCGTAGGAGGCGGCGGTGTCAAAGTAGGTGATGCCGCCCTCCAGGGCTCGGGCGACCACAGACCGCTGTTCATCCGGCTGGCCGCGAGTCATCAGGCCGCCGACGTTTCCGCAGCCGAAGCCCAGCTCGGAAACAGTGAGGCCGGTCTTGCCCAGGGTGCGGTATCTCAAGCGCTCGCCTCGTCCGCCTGGCCGGCGGCCAGGACCTTGTACAAGACAACCCTATCGGCGGCCATTAGCTTGTCGCCATTTCGCAGCCGCAGCGCGAAGTCCTCGCGGACGGCATCCAGCATGCGCCTCAGGTCTTCTGGAGTCCAGAACGTCGTGCCGGTTAGCAGAAGGTAATCGGCTGCCTGGCCAGCAAACCACATGCGCGTCCAGGCGCGGACGCTACCCCGTGGGCTCACCGCCCGCACCATGCGGCGGAGGTCCTCTTCCTGCCACTCCGGCCGGGCGCCGAGCAGGATCAGATATCCGGCCCGCCACGCGGCCGTAGTGTCGTCGCCCGACCTCAGGCGCGCCTTGACTTCGTCTTTCAGGGCTCGCTCCATGCGCGACTGGTCATCCTCCGACCAGGAACGCTGCCCGGCTATCTGAAAGCTGTGCGCGGCAGAGAAGGCGGCACGGAGCGGATGTCCGGCGACGAGATGCAGCCTTGCGTCCTCCGCGGTGGCAAGCGCCAGGGTCTTTAGCGTTGCTTCCCCGAAGAGCTCTTCGAATTGCACTCTCAGAGCTTACGCCGCTTGCCCAGTCTCCGCCTTCTCTCCACTACTCGACCGGCGTACCGAGTGCCCTGACGTCCAGGGCGTGTCCGGCGACGCAGAGGTAGACCCTCGAGGCGGCGGCAGCGACCGCCTGGTTGGCTTCACCGAGCGCATCCCGAAATAGCCGCCCCAGGCGATACTCCGGCACCAGGCCGCTCCCGACCTCGTTGGTCACGACTATCAACGCGCCGGCCCTTGCTCGCTGTGTCTGCAGCAACGCGTGGACCGGGTCCAGCACTACGCGTGAGACATCTGCCTCGCGCCCTTCCGCGGCCTCATCTGCCTGCAGCAGCAGGTTGCTTACCCAGAGCGTCAGGCAGTCGAGGACGCAGGCGTCGAGGCTTCCGGCGCGCGCCAGTGCTGACACGACATCCAGGGGCTCCTCGATGGTGCGCCAGGCGCGCGGCCGCGCTCGCCGGTGAGCGGCGACACGACGGCGCATTTCGTCGTCGCCCGGCACGAGCGTGGCGATGTACGCAACATTCGGGCCGAATCCGGCCGCAAGGCGCTCCGCGAACCGGCTCTTGCCGCTCCGCGCGCCCCCGGTGACAAGCACGAGTTCGCCCATCTGCCCTTTCCCTCAGTACCAGGCGAGCGCCGCTAGAAGCAGAAGCGCCTCGCTGACCTCCACCACGGCGCCGTAAGCATCTCCCGTGAGGCCGCCGAGTCGCGTGGCGACGGCGGCGCCGAGCCCGAGGCCGAGCGCTGTCGCGAGCAACCATGCCGCGCCTCCGTCCGGCCCGAGCGTCAGGGCGCCGGCGGCGAGGGCGGCGGCCGCAGCGGCGGGCGCAGCCCAGGGAAAGGATGACGTGTGGAAGGCGCTGCCCAACCCATCGCGCCGCGCGTAGGGGAAGGCCGCGATGGCGGCAACGCATGACCAACGCGAGAGGCAGGGGGCCAGTATCAGCGTGTCGAACCGCTCTCTTGCCGCCAGCTCGCCCAGCGCCGTCGCCTTCAGGGCCAGGACGACTATCAGGGCCGCCACGCCAAACGCCCCCACTGCCGGGTCGCGCATGATGTCGAGGCGGCGCGAGACTGGTCCGGCGGCGAAGAGGCCATCGGCGCTGTCCGCGAGTCCGTCCGCATGCAGCGCACCGGTCAGCAGGAGCAGCAGCGCCACCAGCAGCCAGCCCGACAGTTGCCCGCTGGCCCCGGCCTCACGCAGCCCGAGCCCCACGGCAGCAAGGAGGCCGCCAAGGAGGAGTCCGACCAGAGGGAAGAACGCCTGACTCGAGCCGAGTAGCGCCGGCTCGACCAGCCCCGGCCGTCGCAGGCGCAGGACAGTCATGAACTCCAGCGCGACCAGCGGCGCCAGGAGGGGCGAAGGCCTCCGCCCGGCCGCCGCCTCAGCCTCCGTCACCGTTTGCCTCAGTCGTACGGGCCACTGCGCGCCATACGCCGGCCTCGTCGAACGTGGCCATCTCGGCCAGGAGCCGGCAGGCGGCCTCGAGGATGGGTATTGTGAGCGCCGCGCCGCTGCCTTCTCCCAGCCGCATGCTGAAGTCGAGCAAGGGTGTCAGGGCAAGGGCCTCCAGCATGAACCCGTGCGCGGGCTCCGGGGAGCGATGGGCCGCGATCATGTAGTCTCGGACCACGGGCGCCAGCCTCGCCGCGATGAGCGCCGCTGCCGTGGAGATGACGCCGTCGATCAGAAGGACGCGGCGTCTGGCCGCGGCGCCGACCATGAAGCCGGCCAGTATCCCCACCTCAAACCCGCCGAGCTTCGCCAGCACGTCCAGAGCGTTGGCCGGGTCGGGCCGGTTGGCCGCTAGCGCCCGCGCTATCACTGACGCCTTGCGCTCCACACCGGCGGCGTCGAGTCCGGCGCCCGGCCCGGCGGCGGCCGCAGGTGTCAGCCCAAGCAACGCCGCGGCCAGGGCGGCAGCCGCCGTGGAGTTACCGATGCCCATCTCGCCGCAGGCCACTACGTCCGAATCGAAGCGGTCTGCAAGGGCGACGCCCCTCCGCAGCGCTTCCGCGGCGGTGCCCATGCTCATCGCCGGCCCGCGGCTGAAGTCATGGGTGCCTGGCCCCAGGCGGAGGCCTATTACTCGCGGGTCGTCGACCGGGCACACCATGCCGGCATCGACCACCGCCAGCTCGGCGCCGGCTACACGGGACAGGACATTGATCGCCGCGCCGCCCGCCAGGAAGTTCGCCACCATCTGCCGCGTGACCTCCGCGGGGTAGGCGGAGACCCCCTGAGCCACGACGCCGTGGTCGGCCGCGACGACGAGCACTAGCTTCCGGCTCACGAGGGGCAGCGGGCGGCCCTGCATCGCCGCCAGGGCTATGGCGAGCTCCTCGAGACGCCCCAGGCTGCCCCGCGGTTTGGTCAGGCTGTCGAGGCGGGCGGCAGCGGCCGCTGCGGCCTCCCTGTCCAGCGGCGGGATCTCCGGAAGGGAGATGGTCACCGGAACTGCTCCGGGTACAGGCACCTGCCCAGGGCCTCGAGTCCGTCCACGATGCGCGGGCCCGGCCGGCTCACGATGTCGGGGTCGACGATGCAGATGCGGTTGTTGCGCACGGCTTCGATCACCGACCATCCCGGCCGCGCCCGGACCGAGTCCGCGGTCACGCCAGCGGCCTCGTCCGCGAGCACGATCACCTGCGGGTTGCGCTGCACGATGACCTCGGCGGACAGCTGGGGATACGGAGAGCTAGCCCCGGCGGCGATGTTCTCCGCCTTCAGGAAGACGTACAGGTCCCCGACGAAGCTACCGGGCGCGACCGTGAAGTACGTCGTGTCAAGCTCATGGTAGACGCGAGGACCACGGCTGATACTGGCCACCTTCTGTCGTACGGCGTCAATCCTGCGCTCCATCTGGTTCGTCAAGGCCCCGGCCTCCTGTGCGCGCCCGGCGACGTTTCCGAGGAACCGGATCTGCTCCAGGACGCCGCCGAGGCTAGCCGGCAGTTCGAGGTACAGGACCGGCATTCCCAGCCGCCTGAGCCCCTGGACCACGTCGCCGCTATTGCTCGAGACGTACACCAGGTCGGGGCGGTAGGAGGCGATGGCCTCGAGACTGGGGCTAAACCCGTCGAGTTGAGGCTTGGCGCTGCTCCCCAGGGGGCAGTTGGCGTATTGCTCCACGGCCACGAGTTGGCTGCCCGCGCCGATGGCGCAGAATATCTCCGTCGCGTGGGCAGAGAGGGAGACAATGCGCTCCGGGCGCTTCCGAATCGTGATCTCCTGCCCGTCGGACTGCCTTACGGTGAGCGGGTAGGGAGAGTCAGGGTCGGTGGTAACGATCCCGCCACCGGAATCGCCGCCGCAAGCTGCCAGCAGCAGGGCGGTGAGGGCCACAACGAAGAGAAGAGAGAGCTTCCGGGTCATCGCTGCTCCTTTGTCCTGTGGCCCGGAAGCCCGGCGACCCGGCCGGGCACAATAAACCCGGCTCGAGGAGCCGGGTGGATCGCCGCCGGTCTGGCGGTGACGTCCGGGCCTTTCCTCGAAGGCTCTGCGAACATCCCCCGCGGGCTGGCGACCTGGCTCTCCTTCCCGGAGGAAGGACTACAGTTGCGGGACAGCGCCGGACTTTGACCGGCTTCGCACTTCCTTCGCGCTGAGCGAAGGCACCCGTGGGGACTCTATTCGGTTCTGTCTGCAGACAGACGAGAGGCTAAGGCGTGCGCGGCCGCCAGTCAAGACACGGGACCCCGACGGCGCCAGGTTCTACGTCCGGGCTCGATTCCACCCATGTGGCGGTCCGCGGGGATGGTAGACAGCGGATAGGGCTGCGCGTAGGCCAGGGGCCAAGCCGGATGGTACCTTGCTGCCGTCAGCATAGTTCTCGCCGGGGGACGCGAGGATCAGCCCGGTACGAGTTGCTGCCGGCCGAGAGGACAGGCCCTCTGCTCTTGCCCGACGGAAGGCGACATCGAAGTTGGACGCAAAGCGCTACTCAAGGCCAGTAATGCCCGGGAGCCGTCGGGCGCTGGGAGTGGTTGCCGCCGTGGCTGTCATCGCGCTCCTCAGCGCCTTCCTCGCGCTCAAGGACCGCTACGCCGACCGGATGGCTGAGCTGAGCCGCGCCCTCATCGGGGACGAGAACACGGCACGGCTGGAGAGCTGGTACTTCGCAGCACACGACCGCTTCGACCGCCTGCGCTACGGCATCTTCGGCGGTCCGGCCGACCCGTTCTCCGACAGCCCCGGGACGGAAGCCTCCAGCATCGTTGGCGCTGACGACGGTGAGTCGGCACCCGAGGCGCCCGCCGTTTCGATAACGCTCCGCCAGCGAGCGCCGCTTCACCTGCCGGAGGTCAAGTCCTTGCGGGCCGACCCGCGGGACGGCGAAGGGGTCTGGACCACGGCCGGCCTGCCCCGCTCTTCACCTGACGACGTGCTGATGGCCAAGACCTTCCTCCGTCCTGACGCCGCCCGCCCGTACGCCGTGGTCGGCGTGCTTCTGGTCGACAGGCGCCGGGTACGCCTCCATATCACTGGCGGCGTAGAGAGTCCCGGCGGCGACCGGGGCGTAAGGGGCCCCGGTGTCATCCCGGCGGCGGAGCGCGGGCATCTGCTCGTCGCCTGGAACGGCGGTTTTCGCGGCCCGCATGGCGGTTACGGCATGTACGCCGACGGCCGCCAGTACCGGCCGTTGCGCAACGGGTTCGCGAGCGTCGTCCTCTTCAAGGACGGCAGCGTCCGGATCGGAGAATGGGGCCGCGACTTCTCCTGGAGCGACGACATGGAGGCCGTGCGTCAGAACGCCGTCCTCCTGGTCGACAACTGCGAGGTTAGCCGGCGGACGAACGAGGGCAACAACACATGGGGATACGTCCAGGTCAACTCCGCGGAGTTCATAACCTGGCGCTCGGCTATAGGGCTCACGAAAGACGGCGACCTGCTCGTCGCGGCTGGCAATTCGCTGAGCGCTGCCACGCTGGCCAAAGCGCTCTGGGCCGCTGGCGCCTGCTACGCCATGCACCTGGACATCAACACGCCCTACGTGCTGACATCCCTGTTCTTCGCCCAGCCCGATGGCTCCCTCAAGGCCGCGAAGTTCATGGACTCGATGGTCGATAGCCCTGCGCGCTTCCTGGGTACGCAGGCCAACGACTTCATGTACCTGACGCTGGACGAATCGAGGTACGTCCCCTGAGCCGCCGAGGGGCGACGTCCTGGCTTCAGTGGGCGCTATGTCCGCCGCAGGCGCAGGCGCCCCCACAGGCGCACCCTGATGCGACGGGCCGCGCCTCACCATCCGCAGTCTTCGAGAACGTGGCGAACAGCGAGAGCACGCGGTTCGTCGTCCGGTGACCGGAGGGGCAGGTCGCAGGCTCGTCCGCGCGGGCCATCGGCCGCAGCACCTCGAACTGTGACCCACAGGGCGGGCAGTAGTACTCGTATACCGGCATGGCACCACGATTATAGAAGGCCGCTGCCGCGGCAGCGAAGCCCCGTCCCACGGGACCGAGGGCCCACGATGCTAGACTAAGCGCGCCTCGACGTCGTCTGGAAAGCAGGTTTGGTGCCGGATCGCACAGTCCTGGTACTCGGCTGCGGCATGGCCGGCGTCTTCGCAGCGCTGGAGCTGAAGCGCCGGCTGCGCCACGAGCGCGTCGTCGTCATCGACAAGGCGCCGATGGCCTCTTATCCGCCGTCCCACGCCGCATTGGCCGTCGGCGAGGTGCGCGGCAGGACGCTACTCAGGCCTCGCTCTCGCCTCGCCCGCAAGGGGATCGAGTTCGTAAATGCCGAGGTCCAGCACATCGACCTCGCCGCCAGGCAAGTCCGAGCCGCCGGGGGCAGGGAGGTCCGCTTCGACCTCCTGGTGCTTGCCACCGGTACGGAGCCGGCCTTCGACGCTATCCCGGGGCTCTCGGACAACTTCCAGAGCACGGTCACCTTCGAGTCCGCAGAACGGCTCGCCGCCAGCCTGCGCTACTTCGCCGGGGGGCGAGTCCTTATCGCCACGGCGGCCGACCCGAAGTGGGCCCCGGGCCCTTACGAGCTGGCGATGCTCCTGGAGCACTACTTCCATGAGCGCAAGATGCGCCAGAAGGTGGAGATCGGCGTGGCCGCGCCCGAGGACTCGCCGCTCGCCCGTTTCGGCCCCGAGGCGTCGGAGCTCATAGCCGGGCAGCTCGCGCACAAGGGTATCGAGTTCCTCGCGCAGTCGCGCCTCGCGGCCGTCGACGCCCACAGGCACCTCGCGCGGTTCGAGGACGGCGGCGAGCGCAGCTTCGACCTCCTGATCACGCTCCCGCCGCAGACGGCCCCGCCGCCGCTCGTCGAGTGCGGACTGGTCGACCCATCCGGCCGCGTGCCCGTCGACCCGATGACGCTCGAGACCAGCACGCCCGGTGTGTTCGCCCTGGGAGACGTCTCCGGGCTGCGCGCCGCCGACGGCCGGCTCGCGCCCGCCAGCGCCGAGCTCGCCCGCCAGAGCGCAGTCGCGGTCGCGCGTCAGGCGGCCGCGCGATTCAACGGCACGGCGG
>DATLYJ010000038.1 GCA_035574915.1 Dehalococcoidia bacterium
CCCCCGCCGGTGTGGCGCCCGCTCCCTAGACCGCGACAGGCGCCGGCTTGATGTACCCGCGCTCCTCCAGGTAGGAGACGATCTTCGCCAGACTCTCCTCGACCGTCTCCCGTTCGGTGTCGACCACGACCTCCGGGTTCAGCGGCTCTTCGTACGGGTCGGAGATGCCCGTGAAGTTCTGGATCTCACCCCGCAGCGCCTTCTCGTACAGGCCCTTGACGTCGCGCCGGGTGAGCTCCTCGATGCTGCACTTTACGTACACCTCGATGAAGTCGCCGATCAGCTCGCGGTTCTTGTCGCGGACCTCGCGATAGGGCGAGATGGCGGCCGTTATGACCGCGACGCCGTTGCGGGACAACAGATGCGCGACGAAGCCGATGCGCAGGATGTTGGTGTCGCGGTCCTCCTTGCTGAAGCCGAGGCCCTTGCTAAGGTTCGTCCGCACCACATCGCCGTCGAGGATCTCGACCTTGTGGCCGCGTTCGCGTAACACTGGCGCCAGCGCCTCCGAGAGCGTGGACTTGCCGGCGCCGGAAAGGCCGGTAAACCAGACTGTGAAGCCTCGGTCAGACAACTCGAATCCTCCGTTGCGTTTCGCTTCAAACAAGCGCCCGGCCGCTGCAGCAGTCGGGCGGGTCCCTCCAGCGCGGCCCAACGCCGCTACAGGACGGGGATGTTGGTCGCCTCGATGACGGTCACGCCGCCGTCCTGAACGTGGATGCCGCACTCCGTCTTGTCGAAGCCCGCCCAGCGGCCGGAACGCGGGTCATCACCCGGCGCCACCGGCTTCGTGCAGTGCGTACAGCCAATGCTGGGATAGTTCTGCTCGTGCAGGATGTTGTAGGGCACGCGGTTGTCGCGTATGTAGTCCCAGACCTGGTCTTCCGTCCAGGCCGCGAGCGGGTTCAGCTTCACCAGCCCGAACTTCTCGTCCCACTCGACGACCCTCACGTCCCGTCGTGTCGCCGACTGGTCTCGCCGGATCCCCGATATCCACGCCGTCTTGCCTTCCAGCGCCCGCTGGTTCGGCTCCACCTTGCGCAGGGCGCAGCAGGCGTCCGGGTCGCGCGCCCAGAGCGCCTCGCCGTACTTCGCCGCCTGCTGCTCGGGCGTCAGCAGCGATTTGTAGCCGATGGCCTTGAAGCCGTACTTGCGCTCGCAGGCGTCACGCAGGGCGTACGTCTCCGGAAAGAGAAAGTCCGTGTCCAGGTAGAACACCTCGACGGACGGGTCGATGGCCATGACCATGTCCAGCAGGACCATGCCCGAAGGGCCGCCAAAGCTGCAGGCGAGCGTGAGGCCCGGCTGGAACTTCTCGACCGCCCAGGCGAGGATCTCGCGCGGCTCTTTGCCCTCGAGTTCGTCGTTCCAGGCGGCGAGAGTCGCCTCGTCGTATGGTCGGTCTGCGGACATCCGGTATTTCCTACTAAGGTGACTGACTTAGTCAAGATTATCGATTGTGAACGCGCGCACTGTCAATCAGGCCGTCCGGCCCTCATTGACCCGGTACGGGTGCCTGCCTAGCATGAGGCGGCGATGGTGAGAGTCGGGGCGCACATCAAGACCGCGGGCGGGCCGCTGACCTGCTTCCAGCGCGCCCTGGACATGGGCGCCGAGACGATGCAGATCTTCCTAACGCCGCCCCAGCAGTGGCGCAGCTCCAGGGTCGAGCCTGAGGTGGCGGCCGAGTTCAGGGCCCGGCTCGCAGACTCGCCCATCTCCCCCGTCTTCGTGCACGGCGTCTACCTGATCAACCTCGCGACCGCGGACAAGACGATGCTCCTCCGCTCCACGAGCAACCTCAAGTCGGCCATGCGCACCTGCGGTGAGATGAACATCCAGGGCGTCATCTTCCACCTGGGCAGCCACAAGGGCATGGGCCTCGACGCGGTCTTCGAGCAGATCTGCACCGCTATCACCGAGATCCTGAGGGAGACCCCGGAGCAGGTCCAACTCGTGCTCGAAAACTCGGCCGGCGCCGGCGCCAACATCGGCTCCAAGTGGGCCGACCTCGGCCGCATCATCCGCCAGGTCGGCAGCGACCGCGTCCGCGTCTGCCTCGACACCCAGCACGCTTATGCCGAAGGCTACGACCTAGCCTCCGCTGAAGGCCTTGCGCTCGCCATGGAGGAGTTCCAGCGCGAGGTGGGCTGGGACCGGCTCGTCGCCGTCCACGCCAACGACTCCAAGGTCGAGCTCGGCAAGGAGCGCGACCGCCACGAGAACATCGGCTATGGCCTCATCGGCCGTGACGGTTTCGCGCGCATCATGGCCCATCCCGCCTTCAAGGACCTCCCTTTCATCCTAGAGGTCCCCGGCATGGATAACACCGGCCCTGACAAGCCCAACCTGGACGCCCTCAAAGAGATCCGCGCCAGCCTCCAAGGGTAGCGTCGAGTAGGGCGCAGCAGCTGACCTGACCCTGTTCTGCACTCTGCACTCTGCTCTAAACGGGCGGCCGCCGCGCGTGCCAGTCCGTCGCCCCCTGGTATGCGTGGGCGGCGCGCAGCACCAGCGCCTCCTCCCACCAGCGGCCCGTCAGCATCAGCCCCATCGGCAGCCCCTCGCTCGAGAAACCACAGGGCACGGAGATCGACGGCAGGCCGGCTATGTTGAAGGGGCCGGTGTGGCGGGTCAGCGCGCTGCTGGCCGCAGGCACGTCACCGTCTTCCGGAAAAGGCTGCGCCGTCACCGGGGTCGTGGGCGCGGCCAGCAGGTCTATTTCCCGGAAGAGGCGCCGCAAGGCGGCCTGGAACTCCGCCTGTGTGCGCCGGGCGCGCGCGTAGGCCGGACCGGTGATGCTCGCGCCGTTCTGCAGGCGCGCCAGCACCGTCTGCTGGATAGCGTCGGCGTGCTCGCGTAAGTTCTCGTCGTGGTAGGCGGCCGCGTCCGCGATCAGGATCGTGCCGTTGGCCCGCGCCCCGCGCACGACGTCGGGCACCTCGACTTCCCTGACAACCGCCCCCAGCCCCCGCAGCACCTCGACGGCCGCCCGCGCCGCCGCCGCTACCTCGGCGTCCACGGCCTCCTCGTCGAAGAAGAAGTTTGTCGGGACGCCGACGCGGAGCCCCCGCACGCCGTCCCCGATCCTGGAGGCATAGTCGTCAACCGGGTGGTCGATGCTCGCCGGGTCTTCCGGGTCAAAGCCGGCGATGGCCTGCAGGATGAGGGCACAGTCGTTCGCGCTGCGCGCCATGGGCCCGGCGTGGTCGAGCGACCACGAGAGCGGCACGACGCCTCGCAGGCTGACCCGCCCGTACGTCGGTTTGAGGCCCGTGGTGCCGCAGAGGGCCGATGGGATGCGGATGCTGCCGCCGGTGTCCGAACCCAGCGTTCCCAGGCACATCCCGGCCGCAATCGCCACGCCCGAGCCGCCGCTCGAACCGCCCGTGATGCGCGCCGGGTCCCAGGGGTTTCGCGGCGATGGGAAGTATCGGTTGATGTTCGTCGCGCCCAGTGCCCACTCGTGCATGTTGAGCTTGCCGAGCTGCACCACGCCCGCCTCTTTCAGCAACGCCACCACCCGCGCGTCCTCGGCCGGCACGAAGTCCTCCCGCAGCTTCGACCCGGCCGTCGTCCGCACGCCCGCCGTCTCGTACAGATCCTTGAGGGCGAAGGGGATGCCGTGCAGAGGCCCTCGCCTCCGGCCGCCCGCAATCTCCGCTTCCGCCGCCTTCGCCTCCAGCCGCGCGCTCTCGAACGTTGGAGTGATGTAGGCGTGCAACGCCGGATCGAGGGCCTCCGAGCGGGCGATGCAGGCGTCCGTCAGCTCGACCGGTGATACCTCCAGCCGCTCGATCAGTGCCGATGCTTCGGTCAGCGTGAGGTCTGTAAGTGATGCCATCTCCGCGCCGTCCCCCTCATGCCCGAATGCGACGTTGCGCGCATACTATCGCGAAACCAGCCTCCGGGCCGCGCGAGGAGGAGCCCGTGCCAAAGCCGCCCCTGCCGGACGTCGTAAAGGACTACATTGCCGCCGCGGCGGTGTGCCGCATCGCCACGGTGCGCCCGGACGGCGACGCCCACGTCATCCCCGTCTGCCCCGTGTTCGACGGCGACTCCACCCTCTATGTCGACCTCGGCCACGGGTCGGCCACCGCCCGGGCGCTGCGCTCCCGGCCCCGCGCCACAGTCCTCGTTGACGACTACTTCGACGACTGGTCGAAGCTACGCAAGGTGATCCTGCGCTGCGATGCCGAGCCCGTGACTGGCGCCGAGCAGGACGCCGCCTGGGACCGCATCCGGTCGAAGTTCCCGCAGTACACGACCGTGGATTGGCGCCCGCGTCTGACCGTCGCCCTCCGGATCACAGACTGGCTCGCCGAGGGGCTCCTGTCGTCCTGAACACAGCTCCACGGCACCGCGGCGGGCTGCCGTCGCTGCCCGCGTCGTCCGCTCGCTGGCGCGCCTCCAGCGGCCGGCCGCCCGTCAGAACGCGGCGCCGGAGTGTTGCGCCGGTGGCTTCACTGCCGGGCCCGCGGCTCACACTCCCACCGCCGCCGCCAGCTTCAGCACTGTGTTCCAGTTCCGCGCCGTGCCCTTCGTCCCAAGCTTTGATTCGATTGCCGCGCCCGTCAGCCTGGAGCGTCCCATGCCATCGGGATACGTTATGTACAGCTCGCGGCCGTGCGGCCGCACCACCTCGGGACCGCGCACCTGCGACTGCAGCGCCTCGACTGCCGCCAGGCTGACGGAGACCTTCAGGAACGTTACGACCAGGCGCCCGGGGTCGTCGCGGGCCTCGGCCGAGAACGGGTTGTCGCGCACGAGAGCCGCCATGTCCTCCGGGGAGCGGACGAGGACGTCGGTGCGAAGTCCCAGACGTGACGCCAGCTGGGCCTCGATCAGCGCCTCGAGCTCCGCCGTCGACGTCTGGCCATCGGTCGCGAAGACCGCGTTGCCCGACTGCAGGAGGGTCTTGGCTTCGCTGAAGGCCAGCTCTTCCAGGACGCGGCGCAGGTCCGCCATCGCGAGACCCCGGTGGCCGGCGACGTTCACCGCGCGCAGCAAGGCTACGAACTGCGCCACGGCCAGAGTGTATCCAACGCACCTGCCCCGCTCAGTGAAGCGCCGTAATCCTCGGCTCGGCGCGCGGCAGGCGCATGGCGCCGAGGACCACGGTGCCCGCGAAGACCAACGCGGCGCCGTAGAGGAAAGTACTGCGCGTCCCGAAGTCGTCCGCCAGCACACCCGCCACGATTGGCGATAGCGTCCCCAGGAAGCTCGCGGCGTAGATCAGCGACACCGTCGTCGCCTGCGACGACTCGCCCACGACGCCGATCGCCGCCGAAATGAAAATCGAGTGCAGCGAGTAAAGGAATGCGCCCAGCGCGACTACCGTCAGGACAAGCGCCGCTTCTCCCTCGGCGAAACGGAGGAGGATGCACAGCGCGCCCAGCGCCGCCATCGCCGGCAGGAGCACCGTCTTGTGCCCCAGGCGGTCCGATAGATACCCCATGACCGGCTGCGACCCGATGCCGACGAACTGCGCCAGCGACAGGTACAGCCCTACCGACGTCGCAGAGTAGTCCAGGTCCTCCCGCAGGTACACCGGCAGGAAGATCGTGATCGAGCTCTGGCCCATGCTCCGCAGGGCCGTGATCAGCACCAGCAGTAGCAGCGCCTTGTTGGCCAGCAACGTCAGCAGCGACCGCACGTAATGCAGGAAGGACTCGACCCCGCCTTCGTCCAACTTCAGGTTCGACATGACCCGCCAGACCAGGAAGGCGGCCACCAGCGCCGGCAGCAGGCTGAGCTGCAGCAGGCCACGCCAGGTGAGCAGCAGGAGCAGGCCCGAGGCGACGACCGGCCCCAGCGCTTCGCCGACGCTTCCGCCGGTGCCGTGGAGCGAAATGGCGAGCGCCCGCCGGTCGGGAAACTTGCGTGACAGCGCCCCGATGGCGGGCGGATGGTACATCGAAGGCCCGATGCCGGCCAGCAGCAAGGCGACGAAAAGGAAGGCGAACCCGGACGACAGCCCCACCAGGAAGTACGCGCCCCCCATCAGCGTCATGGAGGCCGCCAGCATCAGCCCGGTGCGGCTGCTGAAGCGGTCCCCCAGGTAGCCCGCGCCCATAGTCGTGGCCCAACCCGAGAACTGGCGCACCGTCGCCAGCGTCCCCAGTTGCGTGCCGCTAAGGCCGAAGGCGATCTTGATCTCCGGCAGGACGATCGACTGCATGCCGGACAGGTAGAGGTGCTTCAGCGCGTGCCCGGCGATCACCGTGGCGGCCAGGGCGTTGCGCCCCCTCCGCTCAGGCCCGGTGTCCGCACCGCCCGCCGCGAAGGCCGTCACCTCGGGAGCTGTCATCCTGGCCGCCTTCTAAGCATCCTCGGACCCGGGCGTCCGTCTATCCCTCGGGCCTACAGACCTTGCGTCCCTCGTGGCTTCGCTTGGCCGGCGACGAGCCACCTAGTGGATCTGCGGCGCGTCCCGGTAGCGGCCATCCCGCCAGGAGATCGCCTCGCGCATGCCGCCTTCGCGGATCTTGTCCTGCCACATGAAGTTCTGCTCCGTGAAGCCACCCATGGCGTCCGTGTCCGTCGCGGCGTGGATGCCGGGGTACATCAGCGGCTCGAAGAACGCG
>DATLYJ010000039.1 GCA_035574915.1 Dehalococcoidia bacterium
GCCATGAAGCTGCACTGGTTCCACCTCATGCCCTATCCGGACCTGCCGGACGACTTCAAGGAGAAGCACCGCAGCGTCTGGGTCGATGTCGACTCCCGCCTCTTCGACCCCGTCCGCGGACACGAGGTCTACAACGAGTACCTCGACGAACTGGAGTACGCGGCGGACATGGGCTTCGACGGCATCTGCGTCAACGAGCATCACCAGAACGCCTATGGCCTCATGCCCTCGCCGAACATCATGGCGGCGGCTCTTTCGCGCCGCGCCACGAAGCCCGCGATCATCGTCCTCGGCAACAGCATCGCCCTCTACAACCCTCCCGTGCGGGTGGCCGAGGAGTTCGCGATGCTCGACTGCATCACCGGCGGCCGCCTGGTCGCCGGCTTCCCCGTCGGCACCTCCATGGACACCAACTTCGCCTACGGCCAGACCCCGATAACCCTGCGCGAAAAGTACCAGGAAGCGCACGACCTCATCCTGCGCGCCTGGACCGACCCCGACCCCTTCGTCTGGAATGGCAAGTACAACCAGCTTCGGTACGTGAACATCTGGCCGCGGCCCCTCCAGAAGCCGCACCCGCCCATCTGGATCCCGGGCGGCGGCAGCATCGAGACCTGGGAGTGGGTCACCGAGCGCGGGTATCTCTACGCCTACCTGAGCTACTTCGGCTACAAGCGCGGCCAGTCGGTCATGAACGGCTTCTGGAACCAGGTGGAGAAGATGGGCGTCGAGCCCAACCCCTACCGCGCCGGCTTCTTGCAGCTGGCGGCCGTCTCCGAGACGGACGCCCAGGCCGAAGAAGACTACTCGGAGGCCGCCAACTACTTCTACGAGCGCTGCCTGCACGTCTACAACGGCTTCGCCGACGCCCCTGGCTACCGCACGATGCGCACCCTCGAGGCCGGCATCATGGCCCAGGTCGGCGCGCAGGCGGCCGCCGTCCGCCGCGACCTCACCTGGAAGGACTACGTGGAACAGGGCTACATCGTCGCCGGCAGCCCGGAGTCAGTCACCGAGCAGCTGCGCGAGGTCATCAAGGGCCTGCGTGTCGGCCACCTCATGATGCTGCTGCAGTTCGGCAACATGCCGCGCGACAAGGTCATGAAGAACACCCGCCTCTTCGCGGAAAAGGTGATGCCCAACCTGCGCGACCTCTGGCCGGAGTGGGAGGACCACTGGTGGATCAAACCCCTCCCGGAGTCCCGCCGCGCCCGGCCCGGAGAGGCGAAGGTCGCCGCGAAGTAACGCCGGCGCTACAGGGTCTCATCCTGGGACCCAGATGAGGGAGCGCTGCCGGTTACGCCTGAGAAGTCTCCGGCGTGGCGAGACGAGCCGCGCTCGCTCCGCGGGCCTCGAGGCCCCGAGTTTCTCGGGGCTACACTGCCACCTCCCCCTCGACCTCCAGCAGCAGCGGCGGCTTGGCCGGCTGCGCGTCCGGGTATGCCGTAAGGTCCTCCACGACGATGCGGAGCCGCAGCGCTTTCACGCCCCGCGCATCCCTGGCGCGCGCCTGGATCGCCTCGTCCGCCCGGATGCCGAAGCTGCGCAGCAGGCGCCGAATGTCGTCGTTCGTCGCGTTCATGGAGTATCTCCCTCTCAGAGGCTGCCAGGCCTGAGCCTAGAATAGGCCATGCCCTCGGAAGACTACGCCGCCATCGTCCTCGCCGGCGGCAGGAGCACCCGCCTCGGGCGGGACAAGGCCTCGGAGCCGCTGCTCGGCGTCCCCCTGCTGCAACGCGTCGTCAGTCGCCTCGAGCCCCTCGTTACCCAGGTCGTCGCGGTGAAAGCCCGAGGGCAGCGCCTGCCAGGCGTCCACTGCCGGCCAGCACTTCTGGAAGTCGAGGACGCGTACCCCGGGGCTGGCCCGCTCGGGGGCCTCTACACCGGCCTCTCGGCAATGACGCCCGAGGCCGCAATCGCCGTTGCCTGCGATATGCCCCTCTTGAGCACTGCCCTCGTGGCGGAGCTGCTCCGTCTGTCAGACGGCTACGACGTCGTGATCCCGATCAGCGACGACCACCCGCAACCGTTGTGCGCTGTGTATCGCAAGAGGTGCCTCGAGCCTATCCGCCGGCGCCTCGAAGCCGGCGCCTTCAAGCTCATGGGCTTCTACGAAGACGTAAACGTCCTCGAAGTCCCGCCGGCAGCCTGGCGCCGCTTCGACCCCGAGGGCCTCTCGTTCCAGAACCTCAACCGCGAGGAGGACTTGCAGCGCGCCGAAGCGGTCCTCCGCGCGGAAGACCCGGCCACCACCTGACTCGTTACCCCCACGCCGCCCCCAAAGGACCTCTTCGGTAGGCAGCCGGATACCTGAAGTTAACAGCGGCGTAACTCCGCCGTAACGAGCGGTCCCTAGAGTCCTCCCTGACTGATAAGTGACGAACGAGGGACCGATGAAAGAAGTCATCGCCATCATCCGCCCGGAGCGGTGGCCGGCAACTCGGGAAGCGCTCGAAGCGCTCGACGTCGAGGGGCTCACGCACCATCGCGTCGTCGGCCGCGGCCGCCAGCGCGGGCTGCGCTACCTGCGCCGCGCCTCCGACGCCGGCGAAGGCGACATGCCGTACCTGCCGAAGCGACTGCTCCGCTGCGTTGTCGAAGACTCATGCCTCACGGCGGCCATCAACGCCATCGTCAAGGCGAATCAGACCGGAAACATCGGCGACGGCAAGATCTTCGTCCGCACGGTGACTGCCGCTGAGGACCCAACACCATCGGATACGGCTTCGCTGCCCGCGAGTCCTGCCCCGGTCTCCTGAAATGGCCAGACGCGAAGGCATCAACTATCCCCGGTTCAAGGACCAGTTTGCGGTCATGGACTTCGAAGCTGAGCCTATGCCCGTGCTCTCGCTCTATCCGATGCCGGATGTCGTCCCTCTGGAGCGCTGGGAGCTTACCCTGACAGGCGTCGGCGGTGAGCGGGCCACCCTCTGCTGGGCTGACCTCGCGCGCCTGCCGCGCGTCGCCGAGAAGACGCCGCTGGTCTGCCAGATCTTCAACTGGACCGAGGAGCCAACAGTCGAGGGCGTCCGTCTGGCCCAGGTCATCGAAGCCGCCGGCCTCGATTCAAGCGATAACGCCCACTGGGCCTTCTACTCCGCCGACGGTATGTACTTTGAGGCGCTGCCTCGGTCCATGGCGCTCGACCCTCGAGTGCTCCTGGTGTTCGGCCTCGACGGTCAGCCCCTGCCCCACCAGCATGGCGGGCCCTTGAGGCTCTGGGTGCCGTTCTTGCAGGGCTACAAGAGCGTCAAGTGGTTGCAGACCGTCCGCGCTTACCGGCGCGACCCCCTTGGCATCAAACGGCTGCTCGGTCAGAGCCGCACCGCGATCCTCGGCAGCGAAGGCCAGGACAGGGCCGGCGTGGTCGTCGCCCGGCCCGCGGTGGGCGAGAGCCCGGCAGACATCTAGTAAGGAGGAGGCTTGGAAGGCGCGACGCCCATCTCCGCTCGCGGCGACATGCGGACTCTGCTCGCCTGCTTCCTCCACTTCGACGTCAGCTTCATGCTCTGGGTGCTGCCGGGCGCGCTCGGCGTCTTCATCGCCGAAAGCCTCGACCTGACACCCGCCCAGAAGGGCCTGGTCGTCGCCGCGCCCATCCTCACGGGCGCCCTCCTCCGCATCCCGGCCGGCCTCCTGGCTGACAGCTTCGGGGCGAAGCGTGTCGGCGTCTTCATGCTCGCCTTTCCCTTTGTCCCGCTAGCCCTCGGCCGGCTGGCCGCGGGCTCGTTCGAGGCCTGGGTCATCACTAGCCTCATGCTCGGCGCCGCCGGCACCTCCTTCGCGGTCGCCCTGTCGCTGGCGAGCAGGTCTTTCCCGCCGGAACGTCAGGGACTCGTGATGGGCATCGCTGCCGCCGGCAACAGCGGCACCGTCATCGCCAATCTGGCCGCCCCCCGGCTCGCGCTAATCATCGGCTGGCCGAACGTGCTCCTTGCGGCGATGGCGCCGGCGGCGCTCGCGCTGGCCATCTTCACCGGGCTCGCGCGCGAACAGCGCACGCAGCGTCCGATCCCCTCCCGGCGCCGCCTCCCGCGAATCGCGCGCGAGCCCGACCTCTGGCGGCTATGCGGCCTCTACGCGGTCACGTTCGGGGGCTACATGGGTCTCACCGCCTTCTTCCCCCTGCTTCTCCGCACTGCCCACAGCCTCGGGCCCGTCGAAGCCGGCTACATGACCGCCCTCGTGGCGGTGGCAGGCAGCGCCGTCCGTCCGCTTGGCGGCTATGCTGCCGACCGCCTGGGCGGGCCGAGAGTGCTGGCCCTCTTGTTCGCCTCCCTCGCGGTCCTCTACGCGGGCATCGCCCTGGCTTCCTCGCCGGCCGCGCTGATGCTGGTCTCCGTACCGCTGTTCCTCTGTCTCGGCGCTGGCAACGGCGCCCTGTTCCAGATCGTCGCGGGCCGCTTCTCGGACGACATCGGTGCTGCGACCGGCGTGGTCGGTGCTGTCGGCGGTGTCGGCGGCTTCCTGCTCCCGAACATCCTCGCGGGCGCCGAGGGCGTGACCGGTTCCTTCCAGGCCGGCTTCATCGCGCTCGCCCTCATCGCGCTCGGGGCGTTCGTGTCTCTGCGCGCGGCCATCCGCGGCGCCTCAAGCGGCCCGAGTCCAGCGCCGCGGGCCGCCCGCGTGGCGATGGTCCCCTACCTGTAGTCGAGGCGCGCATGCAACCGGGCACGAACTCCATCGAGAGGCTGAAGGCGGAAAAGGACGGCCTCGACATCCTGGACGAAATCGAGGCGCTGGCCGCCGGGCACGGTGGTTGGGAGACCATGGACGCCGCCACGCGCGAGCGCCTGAAGTGGATCGGCACCTTCTACCGTAAGCCCACGCCCGGGGAGTTCATGATGCGAGTCCGCATCACGGCCGGGCAGGCCAACAGCAACCAACTCCGCGCCCTCGCCGCCATCGCCGAACAGCAAGGCAATGGCGTGCTCGACATCACTACGCGGCAGCAGATCGAGCTGCGCGCCATCCGCATCAAAAGCGTCCCTGACATCCTGCGCGCTCTCGAAGGCGTCAACCTCACCTCACTGCAGACCGGAATGGACAACGTCCGGAACGTCAACACCTGCCCCCTCGCCGGCCTTTCGAGGCTCGAGCTCCTCGACGCGTCCCCGGTCGCGTCTGAGATCACGAGGTTATTCCTGGGCAACCGTGAGTTCACGAATTTGCCTCGCAAGTTCAACGTCACGGTCACCGGCTGCCGGGAGAACTGCACACACGCCGAGACCCAGGACCTGGCCCTGACCCCCGCCATCGACCGCACCGGCGTCCGCGGCTTCAACGTCGCCGTCGGAGGAAAGATGGGGTCCGGCGGCATGACTGTCGCGGTCCCGCTCGATGCCTTCGTCCTGCCGGCTGAGGCGGCGGAGCTCGCCGCCGCCATCATCCTCCTCTTCCGCGACGAGGGCCCGCGCGAGCAGCGTAGCCGCGCCCGCCTCGCCTTCCTGATAGAGGACTGGGGCATTGAGCGCTTTCGGGACGCGGTCGAGCGCCGGCGTGGCCGTCCCCTGCGCCCGGCCGAGCGCGATGTCCGCGCCCGCGGCCGCGCAGACCACCTCGGCGTTACGCCGCAGAAGCAGCGCGGCCTGGTCTCCGTCGGGCTCGCGGTCCCGGTGGGCCGGCTGAGCGCCGGCGAGCTACGCGAGGCGGCCCGCCTTGCCGACGACTACGGGTCCGGCCGAGTGCGCCTCACGCCGGACCAGAACCTGATCGTCGTCGACGTCCCCGAGTCACGCCTCTCGCAGCTGCTTCGCCAGCCGCTGCTCTCACGCCTGTCGCCGGACGCGGGCCCCTTCGTCCGCGGCCTGGTCTCCTGCGTCGGGACCGACTACTGCAACCTCGCCCTCATCGAGACGAAGGGCCTCAGCCTTCAGGTCGCCGAACGGCTGGGTCAGCGCTTCACGTCCGGCCAGCCTCTCACCATGAACTGGTCGGGATGCCCAGCCGGCTGCGGCAACCACCAGGCCGCAGACATCGGCTTCCAGGGGGCCCGCGCCCGAATTGACGGCGAAGTCGTGGACGCCGTCAGCGTGTTCGTCGGTGGCCGGACCGGCCCCGACGCGCGCCCGGCGCAGAAGATCATGGAGCTCGTGCCCGTCTCGATGCTGGACGACCTCCTGCCGCTGGTCATCTCCAACATCGAGACGCTCAAGAAGATCGAGAAGGTCGAGTCGCCGGAGAGCGCAGTCCTGATGGTGCCAGCGCTCCCTGAAAGCAGGACCGAAGGAGTCAGAGCATGAAGATGATCCAGGCAGTCATACGCCCTGACCGGGAAGAGGCCGTTGCCGCCGCCCTTGCCCGCGCCAGCTTCCCGGCGCTGACGAAGTGGGACGTCACCGGGCGCGGCAAACAGCGCGGAATCCAGGTCGGCAGCCAGCTGTATGACGAGCTGGCGAAGTGCATGATCATGGTCGTCGTCAAGGACGAAGACGCCGAAAACGCCGTCAGCGTCATCCGCGAAGCCGCCTTCAGCGGTTACACCGGCGACGGCAAGGTCTTCATCTCCGCCATCGAAGACGCCGTCACCATCCGTACCGGCAAGTCAGAGCTCTGACCGGCCAGACGCCGCACGTCAGCCTCGCCGAAACACTGCCGGCCTGCGGCTGCTTCCCTGGTCCGCTGTCTCTACGGATAGTTCGAGAGCAGCAGCTCTTCTTCCGTCGGCAAGGAGCGCTTGATCACGTCCAGGTACTCGAGCGCGGCGCCCGCCCCGATCGCCACGCAGTCCTGCGGGTTGTCCGCGACCTGGCAGGGCACGTTCGTCTGCTCGGCGATCAGCTGGTCGAGGCCGCGCAGGAGCGCCCCGCCACCCGTCAGCACGATGCCGCGGTCGACCACATCCGACGCCATCTCCGGCGGCGTGCGTTCCAGCACGTTTTTCGCCGTCTGCACTATCGCCGCCAGGCAGTCCTGCAGGGCAGTCGTGATCTCGCTGGAGGAAACGGTGATGGTCTTGGGCAGCCCGGTGATCTGGTCGCGCCCGCGCACCTCCATCATCAGTTCCGGCTCCAGCGGCACCGCGCTGCCGATGCCGATCTTGATCTCCTCAGCCATGCGCTCGCCGATCGCCAGGTTGTGGCGCCGCTTGATGTAAGTAGCGATGGCGTCGTCCATGGCGTCACCGGCGAGGCGCACCGACTCCGCGACCACGATGCCGTACATCGAGATTACGGCCGCCTCCGAGCGCCCGCCGCCGATGTCGATGATCATGTTCCCGCTCGCCGTCCCTACCGGGATGTGGGCGCCAATCGCCGCCGCGAGGGGCTCCGGGATGAGGTGCGCGGGCCGGCGCGCCCCGGCCTGCTCGGCCGCATCCCGCACCGCTCGCTGCTCGACGCTGGTCACGCCGGCCGGGATGCAGACCATGACCTCCGGCCGGACGATGTTGAACCGGCCGGTCACCTTGCTGATGAAGTGACGCAGCATCGCCTCCGTGATCAGGTAGTCAGCGATCACGCCGTGCTTCATCGGGCGGATGACGTTGATGGTGCCCGGGGTGCGGCCGATCATGTCTCGCGCCGCCGTCCCCACCGCCACGACGGTGTTGTCGCGCACTGCCAGCGCAACGACCGCCGGCTCCTTGATCACGATGCCCTCGCCCTTCACGTAGACGAGGACATTCGCCGTCCCCAGGTCGATCCCTATACGCTTTCCAAGCATGCTCCGTTCAGTTTAACGGCTTCGCGGCTAGCAAGCTTGAGGCTCCCGGCAGGCCGCCACGGAGGCCAATCGGCACTCGCGACTGCAGCCGCCTGGACGCCCCCGGGCCGGCGAGGCCCGGACTGCTGTAATCCTGACATGCTGACCTGCTGAAATGCTGAGCGCTCAGAGCTGAGCGCCTCCTAGCCAGCACACAAGCTGGCCGTCTAGCCGACCCGCGCCATCAGCGCCAGCGGCCCCCCGTCCGGGTCCTCGAAGAACGCCATCCACTCCTCCACGCCGTTTTCATGGCGGTGGATCATGTGCGGCGCGCCCTGGAACTTCACCCCTCGCGACTTGAGCTCCTCGAACGCGGCGTTGATGTCTGGTACCTGGAAGTGCAGGCAGGACTCATCGTGCCGCTCGCCGCCGTTCTCGCCCGTGCTGATGAACAACCGCGTGCCGTTGCAATCAAAGAAGGCGAGGTTCCCAAAGGTGAACAGGTGCGGCAGCCCCAGCACGTCGCGGTACCACGCCTCTGCCCGCTTTATGTCGGTGGTGTGGCGCCCTATCTGACCGATCGGTCCCAGTTGAAGCCTTTCCGGCATTTTCGTGCACTCCCTTCTTGCCATCGCGCTGTCGTACGGCGCGCCCGGCCAGGCCCTCAGGGCTCCTCGGTCCGCTGCGTCCAGCTTGATCAGCAGGTTGGCGATGTGGAACTTGACCGCGTCCAGGCTCGTGTTCCGCTTGCGGGCGATCTGGCGGTTGCTCATCCCGTGCCGGACGAAGTTCAGCACCTGCCACTCGGCAGGAGTGAGCACGTCCGGGTGCGGCGGGCGTCCCCTTCGGCTTACGGGCCCCATGCGCGACATCCTAGGCCGGAGCAGGGGGAATTACACTCCCCCGGCCACGAGCTCCCAGCTGGCTCGTGCTGGGACGGAAGGTCGAAGGCGCCCGCGGCGCCGCCTGAGGGCGCCGACTCGAGGCGAGACCGCCGCGCGGGAGGCCCTAACCGGTGGCCTGGAACCCGATGAACGAATACTCCTCGTGCGTGTCGGGGTTCACGAGCGCCCTTATCTGCGACTGGAAGGCCATGTCCCGCTCGTCAGCGGCCGTGCGGTTCGCGTCCTCCTCGGTCTCCCAGACGCTGATGCGCCCCATGCGTGACGTGCCGGCGTGAGGGTCCGGCGCCAGACGATAGGCCGTAATGAAGCCCGGCCTGCCCTGGTACAGCTTCAAGAGCTCGTTGAGGAGGCGCTCGACCTCGGCGTCCTGGCCCGCTATGGGCGTCATGATCGAGACACGGACATACGCCATCTGAGATGTTCCCTCCCGGCCCACCGGCCTCGTGATTCGTCCTCCCGGCTCCAGACTGAGGCGCAGCTTAATGGAACAAGAGCACCGCTGTTAAGGGCCTGACGACGGCAGCGGCTGCCAGGGACCGCCTTAGGCTTCCTCGCCGAGAGGGCCGCTCCCTGGAATAGTTATGTCGACTTGCGGCCCGCGCGCCAGGAACTCCCGCAAGCGCTTCTCCAGCACCCGTCGCTCCAGCAGCACGCGCCGCCCGCAGTTCAGGCACACCAGTCCGATGTCCGCGCCCACGCGGACCACGCGCCAGTCGAAGCCGCCGCAAGGGTGCTTTCGCCGCAGCCGGACGACGTCGCCCAGCCTGAAGTCGATGACCGTGGCTCAGCCTCCGGACGCGGTGCCGGCGCGCCTGTGGCCGTTAATCTCGTCGCGCAGCTTCAGCGCCGCCTCTCGCGCCGCCTCGGCGAAGTCCCGTCCCCTGGAAGCGTAGGTCACGCCGCGCGATGCGGAGACGATGATCCCGCGTCCCCGCGCGTCGAGCCCGGCCCGCACCGCCTCCCCTACCGCGCCCTCCTGCGCGCCGACTCCGGGCACCAGGACAGGCATGTCGGGGCAGAGCGCCCGCGCCTGCGCCAGCTGCACCGGGTATGTCGCGCCCACGACAAGCCCGACGTTGCCTCGCGTGTTCCAGGCCCTGGCCCGCAGCGCCACCACTTGCCAGAGGGGCTGCCGGTCGGGGCCGAAGCTCACCTCGAGGTCCTGCAAGTCGCCGGCCCCGGGATTCGAAGACCGGCACCACACGAGTACGCCGCGGTCCTCTCGCTCCAGGAAAGGCTCCATCGAATCGCGGCCGCCGTAGCAGTTCACCGTCATCGCATCGGCGCCGAGCACGTCGAAGATGGCCCGCGCGTAGGCGGCCGCCGTGTTGCCGATATCGCCCCGCTTGGCGTCGGCGATGACGGGGATGTGCGCAGGCACAGCGGCCATCGTCGCCCGCAGGGCGTCCCAGCCTTCGCCGCCCAGAGCCTCGTAGAAGGCCAGGTTTGGCTTGTAACAGCAAACCAGGTCAGACGTCGCCTCGATGATCGCGCGGTTGAACGCCGCCACGTCTTCGATCGCCATCAGCGCCGGGTCGGGGTCGAGGCCAACGCAGAGAAGCGAGTCGTTGCGCTCGACCGCGGCCTCCAGCTTCTCGAGGAACCTCATGCCGTGATGACGATACGCCGCCTAGGAGGCCAGCGACAATGGCGCCCCCTACGGCCAGTCAAAGAGGCCGATTGGGACAACGATGTAGGCGAGACTGGAGCCGTCAGGAGACCAGGCGATGTTCTGCACTTCGTAGCCCTCTGGGAGAGCTATTGTCCGGAGTAGCTCGCCGCGCTCGTCGAAGATGCGCAAAGCGTCGCCAGTGGTCCCGAGGCGCCTTCCATCCGGCGAGGCGACCCCATCCAGACGCCCCGCGCTACGCTCGAGTATTGTCCGCCTCACTCCGGTCTCCAAATCAAGGTGCGTGAGGCGGATCGTGTAGCCCTCGCAGGCATAGCAGTTGGGCGTATCGACAACGAGATAGCGCCCCCCGCCCAACCAGCGCTCGGAGCTGCCCCAGGTGTAATCCCATGTGCGCACGACGAAGAAGCCGTCGCCGCAGTCGAGCAATGTGCGCTGACGGCGGGTATTAATCTCCAGCAGGTGAGTCCTATTTCTTAAGGAATCGCGCGGACACCCGTGGGGAGCCTCGACGAAGGGATCCTCCGACACCACGAAGTAACGCTCGGAGGGCGATATCTTCCCGCCCGTGACGCCCACGGGTGGTTCCCTGAGTCTCACGATGTCTCCCGAGGCGACGTCTATGAGGTCACCTTCGATGGTGAGGTACCGGCCGCTCTCGCTCCAGCGAGGCCTCGTGCTTCCATAGGCGGGGCCAGACGTGAGCCGCCTCGTAACCAGCTGGTCAAGCTCGAACACGTAAAGGTCGCCTCTGGACTGCCAGCTATCGAGCGGGCCCTTCTCGGCGCCGGCCACGAAAGCGATCCTGGATCCGTCCGGCGACCAGGAGGCCGTTTCCCGCTGGAAGTGGGTCGCCGGAGGATACAGGCGGATCGCAGGGCCCTCGACGACGGGCACGATATAGAAGACGCCGTCGACCGGAAGCGGGTAGACAACCTGCTCGTAGCTGAAGACGAGAATGGAGCCCCCGCCTGGAGCCCAGCCGACGAAGGCAACCCTCTCGCCCAAGCCCTCAAGCCTGAAAGCATGGCCGTCCTGGCGAAGGAGAAAAATCTCGCGCCCGGAGTGGTGGAGCGCCACCTGCCGGTCGTCAGGGGACGGGACTAACGTGTCCGGACTGTCTGCCGTGAACTCCCAGACTGGTTCGCCGCCGGTGGTCAGCCCGAGAGTGCCGGTGAGGACTGGGATGTAAAACGGCCCTCGGCCTTCCGGTGGCGGATCCACCTTCCGGGAGCGGAGGCCGAACGAGAGGACATCGCCCGAATGCCAGTCGACAGTGTAGAGCCAGCGCCCAGTTTCGTAGATAAGGCGCGGCTCTGCGTCGCCGTCCACTACGTAGACCATGGAGACGGGCGTCCGGCCAGCAGTGAAGGGAAAAGGGTCCTCGGGCCCCCTGTAGACCGGAGGCTCGGCTGGGACCCACTTCACGACGGGAGGAGGAGGCAGGGACTGGGCCTGAGCGGACCTGTACACGGCAGAGAGCTTTGCCACCGATCCCGTGGGCGCCGCGTAGAAAGTAGGCCTTGCCGGGAACGCTATTCTTTCCCCACTCTGCAGGACCTGGGAGGCACCCGGTGCGTTTTCAAGTGCCACTGTTTCCAGGTGTGCACCCGGTCCAAACCGGGCGACGACCTTCGAGCTGCCACCGATGATCGAGCCAGTCGCGTCCCTGTAGACCGAGGCGACGTAGACGTCAGCGAGCTCCGCGCCGTAGGGGTTCCAGAGCTCCGCAGTGGCGTCCGCCTTGCCACCTTCAAGACCGGGGCTGCGGGCCGCCCTGATGCCTGCCGATAGCAGTTGGGGCAGGTCTTGCGCCCGGCGCATCTCACCGCCAACAATTGTCACCGTCATCTCCGACGGCCTCGCAGCGACCTCGATGCTCTCCTCCGCCACAGCGACCTGCGCGAGCGGCAGCACCAGCGGCACCTCCCCGCTCCGCTCCGTTATCAGGCCGCCGTCCATGCCGAAAAAACGCGCCTCGTAGCGCGCGCCCTCGAGCGCCTGCCGTTCGCTCCGGTTCTCGATCACGAACGCGTACGTCAGCTTGGTGCCGCTGACAATGGAGAACCCCTGGTCCGCCACGTTGACCAGGTCGCGGTCGGAGCTACCTCCGCCGGGCGTCACAATAAGGTAGCCGGCTGCTGCCACCGCCGTCGCAGCGGCCATCGTGACCGCCGCGAGGCCTGTCTTGCCGATGGAGTGGAATCTTGGCCGCATCGTGGCCGCCGACCTCCGCGCTTCCATGGTGCGCCTCTCAGTCATCGAGCCCCATATCGAGGCCCTAGCGACCATCTACCTTATGAGCACGAATTAGAGCACGAAGAGCCTTGCCTGGCGCCTCCCGGTCTGGAGCGTTAGGGCTCTACTCCCTGAGCAGGCGCTGCCAGCGCTCGCGCAGGCGCCGGACCTCCGGCTCCGGCGGCGGCCGCGCGCCGTAGCGGGCATCGTCGAAGGCGCGCGTAATGTCGCCAGGGACATCGCCATGGAAGGTCCGGTCGAGCGAAGGCGCCAGCTCGTCCGGCGTCTGTGCCGGACGGCGTGCGACGCCGCGATGCTCTCCTTCGCGCAGCACCTCGAAGTAAAGCTGCCTTACGGGGTCCGCGTGCTCGCTCCCGAAGTGGATGTTTGGCCGCAGGCGGTTGAGGAGGCCGTGCCAGAGGTCGCTCAGGTCGGACGATAGTCGCCCGGCCACGTAGGCTGACTCCTTCAGCTCGCCCGTCCGCCGCCGCTGACGGAAGCGCGTGAAAAGGAGCGCCGTGAACAACACGATCGTGCCGACGATCGGCACGGCGATCATGACCCGGACCAGGTCCTTCACCCACTCCGGCAACTCCCGCGGCTCCGGACTGCAGTCCTTGAGCGCCTGCTCCATCGTCCTTCCGGCGTCGATCAGGGCCTGGACGCAGTCCCCGGGCTGCTGCCCGGCCTGGGGCTGGGGCTGCTGTGGCGCAGGCTGCCCGAGGATGAGGTCGCGGAGAAAGACGAGCACGGCGAAGATGCCGTCCAGAAGCAGCATCAGCGGCCAGGCAATGACCTTGCCCGCGGCCTCTCCGGCATCGACGAGCGCGTTCGCCCCGTCCCGGGCCACGCTCCAGCCCGTCGCCAGGTCGAACAGCGCCACCACCGCCGCGAGGAACGCCAGCGCCAGCACGGATACGCCGACCGACACCAGTAGCGTGCGCTCGAACGGCCTCCCCCTGTCCGTCTCCGCCTGGGCGGAATGGGCGAGCGCTATCGCGAACAGCCCGAAGGCTACGAAGGGCACCGCGATCCGCCCCACCATCGCCGGCGAGTCCCCCAGGCCTCCCTGGAAAAGCTGCACGAAAGCCATGATGAGCACGCCGATCCCAAAGCTCTGGACGACGTCTTCGAAGGTCGCGGTCTCCTGGCCGCGCAGCACTCCCCGGATCCAGAATCCCCAGAGCATGGGCACGCCAAAGACGGCGTCCACGTGTGCACGCATCGATGCCTCGGTGCTATTGAAGAGGTCGTTGGCCCAGCTGAAGTCCCAGAACCGCCAGTCGCCGAAGAAGTCCACCCGGACAATCGCGTAGAACAGCATGAAGGAAAGCCCGGCGCCCCAGGCCCTCAGCACGCCGAGGGAGAGCTCAGACCCCTGAAGCACGCGCGAGATGGCGTACGAGGAGAGGACCACGGCGCACACGCCCGCGAACGAGGGGTCGCCGCCGTCCGTGATCGCCGCCACCGCGAAGGCGACGAGGGCGTACGTCCACATCGCCTCCATCAGGAGGACACAGCCGCGGATTACCGGCGTCCGCCAGCTCACGCCTGCTGCCTCCCATCGGCGATGCCGAGGCCTTCCTGCGGCAACTGCTGCCATACCCTCTCCGCGGCAGGACCCGGCTTCGCCGGCGCCTCCCGCGCCGCCCGCGCCTCGAGCGAGCGCACGGCGCCGCTGAGGTTGTAATAGGTCACGCGGCCAAGGTCCTCCTCGAACGGCCCCTCGGCCAGAGACAGCACCGTCACGCTGTGCCCCGCGTCGCGGACCCGGCGCAGAGTCGCCGCGAGCGCCTCGTCCATCCGCGAGGTCACGCAGACAAGGGTGGCGCCGAAGGGGAAGCTCTGGGCCTCGCGCTCGATCACCTGCTGCAGCGAGGTCATGGTGAGCGGCCCGATGACGGCGAGGGCTTCCAGGATGCGGGCCAGCTGGTCAGAACGGCGGCCGACCGGCACGCGCATCGGCCGGTCCGAAGTCGGATAGGCGCCGTTGGCCACCAGGCCGACGGCATAGCCGGCTTCGAAGCCGTAGCGCGCGACCGAGCCGGCCACCGACAGCACGCGCTCCAGGGTCTCCGGCACGTAGCCCTCCCAGGTGTGCGCCAGCGTGTGCACGTTGACCGCGACGAGCATGTGCAGCGTGCTCGAGGGCTCGTAGACCCGAGACTGAAGCTCCATGCGCCGCGCCGACGCCTTCCAGTCGATGCGCCGCAGCGAGTCCTCCGGCCGGTAGTCCCGCAGCCCCGCGATGCGGCCGGGGTCCTCGAAGATGCGCTGGCGCCCCTTGCGCTCCCCGAAGGGCCGCTCCGCTGGCAGGCCAAGCTCGGGCAAGGTGTACGTCGTCGGATACACGATTACCGAGGTGTACTCCTCCGTCTCCATCTCGACCGGGAAGAAGCCGAAGATGTCACCGGAGCGGAACCGCGCCGGCCCGAAGCGGTAGTACCCCCGCGCTGGCGCATCCAGCTCCAGGGGCCAGGTGACGCGTTCGTACCAGCCCAGGTGCGTCGAGCGCGTCAGGTAGAGTTGCCCCGGCGACCCCGAAGGGGCCAGCCGCTCGTCGTCCATCAGCAGTTGCTCCGGCACCAGGTCCCGCATTTCGATCCAGGGGATCGGCAGGAGCTTGTCGTTCACCAGCCGCAGCGTCATGTAGAACTTCTCCCCGGGAAACGCCCGCGTCTCCGGGATGCGCCGCTCGAAGCGCAGCCGGTCGAACACATGCTGAGACCACGTCTTCCCCACAAACCCCGCCATGAGCATGAACGCCCCCAACCCGATCAGCGGCCCGCTCGAGGTGGCAAGGCCGGCCAGGAGCATGAAGAGGGGGATCGGCAGCCAGTAACGTCTAATCCACATCGAGCTTCATTAGCACTTCAGGCTTCAGCATTTCAGGACTGCGGAGCACCGAGCTAGCCGCCTCTTAGGTGGACGATGAAGGACGCGAGCATCTTCTTGACCTCGGTGGCCGCGGCTGCCAGGGATTGATATTGGTCCGTGTGGATATACCTCAAGTCATTGGCCAGTATCAGGTGGTATTCAAGCTCTGTCGCGGAGCGCATGGCGATTTGCAGGAACCGGCGAAACTCGACGTCAGAATCACAGCCACAGCCCTCCGCTATGTTGGTTGGCACCGATGACGCGGCGCGCCGCAGCTGCGCGGTAAGCGCATAAGCCTCGTCGCGAGGAAAGGATTGCGTGGCGCCATATATCGCCAGAGCCAGCTGATGACTCTTCTCCCACACCTTGAGCTGCCGAAAGTCGCGCATCCTTTCCGACCCTGAAATGCTGAAGTGCTGAAATGCTGAAGTCCCGGCTAGCCCTCGACTGGCACCGCCACAGACCCCAGCACTTCCTCCAGCACACCCTCGGCGTCACGGCCGCGGAGGCGGCTCTGGGAGCTGAGGATTGCGCGGTGGGCGAGGATGTAAGGGGCGAGGAACTTGATATCGTCCGGGAGGACGTAGTCCCGGCCGCGGATAGCGGCCAGGGCGCGCGCGCCCCGAAAGAGGCTGATGCTGCCGCGCGGGCTGGCGCCCAGCTCATACGCCGGATGGTGACGCGTCGCCTGGACGATGTGCACGGCGTACTGACGCACGCTTGGCTCGCAGAACACGCGCGGGACGAGGCGTGACAGCCGCACGAGGTCGTCGGCAGTGACCACGGGTTCGAGAGACTCCAGCGGGCTCAGCGACTCGAAGCGCAGCAGGATCTGGTCCTCGTCCTCCGGCGTCGGGTAACCGAGCTTGACCCTCATGAAAAAGCGGTCCAGCTGCGCCTCCGGCAGCGGGAACGTCCCCTCCAGCTCGATCGGGTTCTGGGTGGCGATCACGAGGAAGGGGCTGGGCAGGCGCATCGTTACCCCTTCAACCGTAATCTGGCGTTCCTCCAGCGCCTCGAGGAGCGCGCTTTGCGTCCGCGGTGTCGCGCGGTTGATCTCGTCCGCGAGGACGATGTTGGCGATGATCGGGCCGGGACGGAACTCGAACTCGCCCTGCTTCTGGTTGTAGAAGTGGATGCCCGTGATGTCCGAAGGCATCACGTCCGGCGTGAACTGGATGCGCTTGAAACTGCAGCCGATGGAGCGGGCGATGGCTTTGGCGAGCGTCGTCTTGCCGATGCCGGGGACGTCCTCGATGAGGATGTGCCCGTCGGAGAGCAGCGCGACCAGGACGAGGTCTATGACGGCGTCCTTGCCGACGACCACGCGCTCGATGTTGGCCTTGATGCGACGCGCCGCGTCGTGGATGGCGCTCGCGGCCTCGCCGGCCTGCGCGCGCGCCTCGCTTGTTGTCATAAACTCCGCTCCTGCCCGAGAGTCAACCTAGCATAGCAGCACGATTCGCAGCGGACGAACCGGGCCGGCAGCGCCCGAAGCCCGGGTTCAGGCCGCCCCCGATGCGAGGGACGCAAGCTGCCGCGACGCCATCGCCTTGCCCTCCGCCGCCTAAGACGGCAAGGGACCGGGTCTCGCGGCCCCCGTTTGACAGACCGCCGATAGACCCGCGAGGAACACGGCCTTCCGCGGGTCAGATAGCGTACCCGTGGAGGTTTGCGTGAGCGCCCCGCTATCGGGTACCAGCGGCAGACGGAAGGCTTACGTCGCGGCGCGCGTCGACCTCCGGCTTGCGGCTGCCCGGGCGGGAAGCCGCAGCGCCGCCCGGCTGCGCCGGGAATTGCACCCGCAGGCGCACGCGCCGTCGCCTGGCGGCCGCCTGTGGAAGGTCGCGGGCATAGCGGCCGTCTTCTTGCTGCTCGGCCTCCTCGCGGCGACGGTCGCAGCGGTCGGCCTGTACCAGTCCTACGTATCCGGCTTCGTGCCCCCGGACCAGGTCGCGATAAACCAGCCTTCGCTCGGCGCAAAGATCTACGACCGAAACGGCAAGCTGTTGTACGAGTACGTCGACGACCGCGAGGGGCTGCGGCGGCCGGTCAAGCTCGACGCCATTTCGGACGCCTTCCTCGCGGCCACCATTGCCACCGAGGACAGCAGCTTCTTCACCAACCCCGGCATCAGCTTCACTGGCCTCGCCCGCGCCTTCGTCGAGAACGTGAACCCGTTCTCCGACGGCTTCTTTGACGGGCCGGGCGGCAGCTCGATCACCCAGCAGCTGATCAAGAACGTCTACATCCCCTTCGACGAGCGCGCCTCGCGCTCGATCGACCGCAAGCTGACCGAGACCGTCTACGCCATCGAGCTGACACGCCGCTACTCGAAAGCCCAGATCCTCGAGTGGTACGTGAACCAGATCAACTACGGCAGCGTCTACAACGGCGTCGAGGCTGCTAGTCGCGGCTATTTCGGGAAGCCGGCGAGCGATCTCACGCTGGCCGAGGCGGCGCTCCTCGCCGGCTTACCGCAGTCGCCCCTGCGTTACGACCCGCGCTCGGACCCCGAGGCCGCGCTCAGGCGCCGCAACGCCGTGCTCGACCTCATGCTCCACGCCGGCAGCATCCAGATCGGCGAGGACCGCCACGTCGCCTACAGCGCAGAAGAGATCGAGGCGGCGAAGCAGGAGCCGGTCGTAGTCGCCGAAGGCCGCTTCCCCATCGAGGCGCCCCACTTCGTCCTGACCTACGTCCAGCAGCAGCTCGAGCGCATCCTCGGGAAGGACGCCGTTTACCGCCAGGGGCTCAGCGTCTACACCACCCTGGACCTCGACTTGCAGAACGAAGCCGGTGCCGCCCTCGAGCGCTGGATCAGCGAGTTCGAAAACTCCTCGCACAGCCGCAACGGCGCCGTCCTCGTGATCGACCCGCCGACGGGCGAAATACGCGTCATGATCGGCAGCCGCGACTACTTCCGCGAGGACATCCAGGGCACTGTGAACAACCTGCTTGCGGGCAACTCGCCGGGGTCCTCGTTCAAGCCCTTCGTGTACCTGACCTCGTTCCTGCGGCTGGGCTGGGGGCCCGGCACCATCATCCAGGACACGCCGGTGACCTACCGGGAGGCAGACGGGCGCGTGTTTCAGCCCCAGAACCCGATCGTCGGGAGCTATCAGGGCAACATCACCATCCGCAACGCGCTCGGCAACTCCCTCAACGTGCCCGCCTTCAAGACCGCCCAAGCCGTCGGCGTCAGCGACATCGTGGCGGCGGCGCGGAAATTCGGCTTCACGACCCTCGATGGCTATTACGGCCCCTCCATCGCCATCGGCGGCGTCGACCTGACGGCGCTCGACTTGACCTACGCCTACTCGATGCTGGCCAACGGCGGCGTCCGCGTCGGCCTGCCTGTGCAGCCGGCGCGGCCCGGGGAGCGAGCGCTCGAACCGATTGCCATCTCGCGCGTCCTAGACCGCACCGGCAAGGTCGTCTTCGACGCCCAGGAGGCGCGCAGGTCCGAGCGGGTGGTGCCGGAGGAGTATGCCTACCTTATCACCAGCATCCTCACGGACCCGCAGGCGGTATGCCTCACCTTCGGCTGCAACGGCCTCAACGTCCCCGGATACCGCGTCGCCGTGAAGACCGGTACCAGCTCGCCCTTCGACCCCTCCGGCCCTAACGCCGGCAAGATCGGCGAGACCTGGGCCTTCGGCTACACGCGTGACTTCGCCGTCGGCGTCTGGGCCGGCAACGCCGACAACTCGCCCGTGGTCAACATCTTCAGCACCTCCATATCCTTCCGCACCATGCGCGACACGATGCTTGCCGCCTACCGCGGACGGCCCCAGTCGCCCTGGCAGCAGCCAGCGAACCTCGAACGGCGCAGCGTTTGCACCGGCACCCAGGCCAGCCCCGCCCCATCCGTCACCACCGCGCCCGCCGCTGGGGCGTCCGTCACCTGCGTCGAGGACCTGGTAGTCAAGGTCCCGGTGCCCTTCGACCTGCCGGGCCGGCCCGCGGTCACGGCGCCAACCCCGGCGCCGGCAGCGCCGCCGGCCGGCTCCCGGGGAGGGGAACCCGGGGCGAACATCTCCTCGCCGGGAGGGGGCGAGGTCCGGGGCGTGGTCGCTATCTTCGGTACGGCCGCATCGGAACGCATGCAGTTCTACCGGCTCGAGTTCGGCCGGGGCGCGAGCCCCGAGGCTTGGAGCTCGATCGGCCAGTGGAGCCAGCCGGTCTCAGGCGGACAGCTTGCCGCCTGGAACACGATGGCGCTGGAGCCGGGCGTGTACACACTCCGCCTCGTCGTGCAGGACGCGGCGCGGGGCACGCTCACGCACGCGGTCAGAGTGCAGGTCGTGCGGTAAGGAAAGGAAGTCTGCCGGGTCGCTCAGCGCGGCGGCTAGCCGGACGTGACGGCGTTCCAGCCGCAGTTCGGGCAAACCGCCCTTGGCGGGAGAGGTATGTAGTCCTGGCCGCACTGCCAGCAGGTGATCCGGAAGAGGTCCGACTGCGGCGCCTCAGGCTGCGAGGCCGTGGCCGCCTCCAGGTCGACCGAACCGTCTTCGACGTAGGAGCCCAGTACCCGGAGCGGCGCTCCCAGGTCGATCTCGCCGTCGCCTCCGCTCCCCGATCCGCCACCGCGACCGCCGCCTTTCGACTTCGAAAGGAGCGCGAGGGCAATCGCAGCGATTAGCACGGCCACCGCCGAAAGCACCACGATGACAACCGTCATCCGCACGGCGCGGCTCACGTCCCGGCGATTCCAGGCATACGAGAAGATGTACACGCCCCCGGTGTAAACGAAAAACAGAAGGCCGCACACCAGGATGGCCGTGTTCTCGTCGATCTCGCGCGCGTACCAGCTCTTGTAGACGATGGCCAGCACCGCGCCCAGCGCTCCGAGCGCCACCGCTCCGCCGAGCGCCAGCAACTCCAGGGGCCGCTCCTGGCCAGCGGCCGGACGCCGGGCCGGCTCCTGCCACGGCGCGTGGGTGTCTTCGACGCTCGTCGATTGCATACGCAGGAGTATCGGCCCGCCCGAGGCGCACCTGCAATCCGAGCGGCGAGGCTACACTGGTGTCGTGGCAGCCGAGCCCCTTGCCCTCTACGTCCACATACCCTTCTGCACCGCAAAGTGCACCTACTGCGACTTCAACTCCTACGCCGGCCAGGAGTCCCTCATGGCGCCCTACGCCGCCGCGGTCGCGGCCGAAGCCCGGCTCTGGTCGCCCCACGTCGCCGCCCGCCGCGCCGAGACCGTATTCTTCGGC
>DATLYJ010000040.1 GCA_035574915.1 Dehalococcoidia bacterium
TAGGCCCTCAGCGCCCCCCCAACGACGCCAACGCCGATTATCCCGATGCGCTTGAACTCCAGGTAGTCAGGCAACCTTTCTTTTCTCCTCGCGGCCCCTTGCCGCCAACGGCACTACCGGCGCTAGCGTGGCTGTCGCTGCTGCCCCGGAATCCGCCTCGGCGTGACGCGAAAGCTGCTCTTCCTTCAGCCGCAGCAGGACCTCCTCCAGCAAGCGCCGGTTCCAGCCGACAGCCGTAGCGAGCAGGCCCATTGCGAAGACTTGCGCGCCGAAGAGCACCAGCGCCGCGCCGGCGATAAGGGACTGCACGTGTCCTGCCGCCTCGCCGGTCGCGAAGAGGTACATGTAGCGTGTGAACGGCACCAGGCCCAAAACGACCAGGGCCAGCCCGAGGGCGCCGTAGGCCTGAAAGGGCCTGTATCGCAGGATCGATTGCAGCACAACCGTTCCCGCCCGCCATACGTGACGCGGCAGGCTGCTTATCAGGCGCGACGGCCTCTCGACTGCGCGCGCGGGTAGCGGCACGCTGACAATCTTCAGGCCCTGGTCCAGTGCGCTAAACAGCGTTTCGTGGGTATAGGTGTGTCCGGAGAAGACGTTGAGGCCCAAGGCGGCGCGGCGGCTGTAGGCCCGGTATCCCGAAGAGACGTCGATGCCGTCGATTCTCAGAAGGCGCTGAAGGATGAAGTTGGCAAGCCGGTTGCCGTGTTTATTCGCGGGCTTCATCTTGAGGCCCCGTAGCAGGCGGCTGCCAACGACGATCTCCGCCCTGCCCTCCAGGATGGGCTGGATTAGTTCCGGGATGCGGGTCTGGTCGTAGTGATTGTCCGCGTCCGTGTTTACGATGACGTCAGCGCCCCGGGCCAGCGCCTCCTCGAGGGCGCGCTGGAAAGTGAAGGCAAGGCCCCTGTTGCGGCTGTTGCTGACGACGTAGTCCGCGCCCGCCGCGAGTGCCGCCGCTACGGTGCCATCTGTCGATCCGTCATCGAGCACGAGCACTTCTATCCGGTCGACGCCCTCGATAGTCCGCGGCACTTCGCGGATGACGTCGCCTATTGTGGCTTCCTCGTTCAGTGCGGGTATCGTGACGATGAGCTTCACTGGGCGATTCCTTTCGACGCACCACAGGGATTCTCGGCCTTCTGCCGCTTCCCTTGAGGCCGCTATTGGGGTACCACTTCCCACCCGGCGCCGTTTAGCCTGCCTAACGCTCGCTCGACCACCTCCAGGTCGCCGCCCGCGCGCTCCAGCAAGCCCTCAAGAGCACCCGCAGTGACCCGCAAGGGCGCCTCGATTGGCGTCAGGCGGGTCCGGTCGACCTCATAGATCACTGAGATGTCGACGCCTCCGTAGGAGCTCTGGTGCACTCTCCGGAAGGCGGGATGGGCGTCGAAGTACAGGAGGTAAGAGGGAGAGCTAAAGCCGACATCCGGGGCATTGACGACAACATACGCGACCTCCCGCGCGCGGACTTCTGCGAGCAGGTCCTCCTCCGCCAGGCCGATGTAGTAGCCCTTGCCTGGATAGCGCGCCAAGTACAGCCAATCCTTCCTGGCTCGCGTTGCCAGCGGCTCCCAGCGAAAGAGTGTGCTGCGAGCCCTAAGCGGCTCATCGGCCTCGAGGTCGACCGTCACTAACAGCGTTGGGAGCTGGTGTATGGGAAAGCGGCCTCCGGCGAGGAAGTAGACGTGAGAGTGGTAGACACGAGTGGACATAACCGTTGTCCCCGGAGCCAGGTTCGTCTTCAGCCACTTCGCCGTGTCCGCAGCGATGAGGTTGTCCCAGTCGCCGTCGAAAGATGTTGCTTGCGCGCGTTCGACCCGCCCGAACCCCTGGGCCGCGATGGCGACCAAGGCCAGCGACACGACTGCAGCGCCGGCCGCCGCGAAGAAGGGCGTCCGGTGGGCGTACCCCAGGTCCGCGCCCCAGGACATTAGCCACGCCGCGCCGCAGCCGAGGGCGACAAGACCGAGATACAGCACCGGTGCGGCGTCCCGCAGCGACAGTTCGCGGTTCGCTGCCACGAGCACGAACGGCAGGTAGAGCAGCCAGGCTGCTGTCACCACGCTGGCGCCAGTGTCGCCGCGGAGCGTTCGGCCCGCCGCCCAGAGCAGGGCTGCGCCCATAACCGGGGCGGCCGGCATAGCGGGAACGAGCACGTCCGCGAAGTAAGCTGGGACATCGGACCAGTAGCGAGGGGGATGCTCCCATGACTGCCACTCCAAACCGGCAATGAAGGCGGCACCCCACACCACAACAAGAGCCCACCCCGCGAGTCGCTGTGCGAGGCGCGGCGGCTTGACGACCCACGTCTGCCCTCGGAGGAGGAGGAGAACCAGCGCGAGTACGGCTGCGGAAGCCGCGACCATAGCCATCCTGGTCGTGTCCGCATCGGGGTCGCCCAGCAGGTAAATGGCGCCGGTGTGGTAATAGACCCAGAGCCACCAGCCTGCGCTCGCAATCGCCAGTCCTGCTGACCAGGCGATGAGGCAGGTCCGCCAGTTCGTCGGAGCGCCGCAGAGGAGAAAAGCAACGAGCGGCAGCGGCCCAAGCTGTATCGCCGATTCCTTGGTGAGGACGGCTAGGCCCAGGGCTATGCCTCCCAGCATGTAGGCGCCCGCGCGCGGCCTGTCATTCGCGACGGCGAGCGCGAGCACAGATGCAAGTACAAAGCTGACCTGAACCTGGTCCAGAAACAGACTCACGCCGAGGCCGTTCAGGTAGCTCGAGCTTGCTGCCGCTACGCCCGTCGCTGCCCCCGCGATCGGCCCCGCGAGGCGTCGCGCGATTAAGACCGCCAGAGCCGCGTTGATGACTGTCGCGATGCGCGGCACCCATGTGCCCGCATCTAGCGTACGGCCGCCGACTTCGAACGCGGCAGCCAGGAGGGCCGGGTACAGCGGCGCGCGATGAGTAACAGGGTTGCCCGTTGTGTAAGTCGGGCCCGCGCCCGTGTGGACATTCAGCGCCTCGGCTGCGTACAGAGACTCGTCAGAAGTCAGCCGTCCGCGGGGCGTCGTGAAGACGGGGACGATGCAGATTGCGATGAGGACCAGAGTCGCAGCCCGCATCGCGAGGCCATCGGAGAGCGCCAGGGGGCCGGCTGCGTACTGCGTGGACTGCAAGCTTCGGGTTCCCTCCCTCCTGCGTTATCGACAACAAAGAGGCCGCCCCTCAGGGGCGGCCTCTTACCTGGAACCTTGAGTCCTTACCGGCCGCGCCGGCTGGACACCCAGACCAGGGAGCCAGAACCGAGGAGCGCTGCGCCAAAGCCGATCAGCAAGTAACCAAGGCCGGCGCTCTCGGAGCTGTCAAGATAACCGCCGCTGCCGGCCGAAGGCAGGCTCGCGGGCGCGCTGGCGTCGGGCTGGCTCGCTGGCGCAGAGTCGATGGGTGCAGCAGGCGGCGCAGGCGCCTGCGACGCTGGCGCTGGCTGCGGCTGCCGCGCCAGCTGCTGGATGTTGTGCTCGATAGATGCCGCTTGCTCGGCGTCCGTCTCCGAGCCAAAGGTCTTCGCGGAGGGTACAAGCAGCGTAGCGCCCGCCAGAAGCACCCCGGCAGTCAGCATCGACATGAAGGCCAAACCATTGCGAGTGATTCTCATTGACACTCCTTAGATTGATTGGTGGGACGTGGCTCCCCCTCATTCCAATCTTCGGCACTTGTCGCGAGGTCCTTTAGTTCGGGCGACCAACTTCGCCCGGTTCCTGCCGGGGAAGTCTGGCCAGAAGACGGGCAAGCAGCGGTATCCCGGTGCGTTGCTCCTCTTTAAGGAGGCCGGCGTGGACGCCCGCAGGCTGACGCCGGCGTCGTCCGCACTCCACCACGCGTTCCGGCGTGGCGAAATGCGTGAGCGCGACGTCGTGGTCGAGCATGGGGATCGCCTCGGTCAAGACCTGCAGCTCGTGCACCGTGGTCATCACCGGCGTGCTCTCGTCGATGAGGCCGAGCGAGCGCGCGATCGCAAACTCGAGGTCGGAGAAGCCGCCGCCTTTGCCGAGGCGGGCGCCGTCTTCCCTCACGGCTACAGCGCCGCAGACGACGCCGTCGATGTGCCGCATCTCCTCAGGCCCGACCGGGCGCCCGAACCTAGCCGCCCCCGCTATAGTTGCGGCCTGCGCCTCCCGGCCGGCAAGCCTTCCCGGGTCAAGCTGTATGAAGGGTTTGTCGCCCTGCAGGCGGGGCACGGCCATATAGATGGTCTTGCCCTGCTGGAGGGCGAGCTTGCGCAGCGGCATCTGCGCGTAGTCGGGGTTGCACTTCAGGGTGCGAGCCTGCCTCCACGCCGGCAACGTGGCCAGTATCTCGGCCGCCTTCGAGGCCCCCGCGAAGTTGGGGATTCGGCCGCTGCCGTACGGAAATCGCGCCACACCGGCTTCCTCCAGCCTTCGCCACACCAGGCGCCGAATGCGCGCTTTCTCCTCAGAAGTACTCTCCATGCTTCGGGCAAGGTAACTGTCTGCGAGGGTCTTAGCCAGAGGACGCGAAATCTACCAAACAATTCGAGGCCATGACGGCACGAAGGACTAGCGGCGACCGCCTTCGGGCACGGCGCTCGAATTTGCGCCTAGATCGGCCCCTCCGTAGAATCCGAACGCTGCCGGATACGCAATGTCGCGAGGAGACCTGGATGGCGGACAGCCTTCCTCTTGCCGGGATCAAAGTCTTCACCCTGGAGCAAGCCGTCGCTGCCCCCCTCTGCACCAGACACCTTGTCGACCTCGGCGCCGAGGTCATCAAGGTGGAGCGCCGGGGCGAGGGCGACTTCGCGCGCGCCTACGACACGGCGATCCACGGCATGTCCACCTACTTCGCCTGGCTCAACCGCGGCAAGAAGAGCATCACCCTCGACATTACCCAGCCGAAGGGCCAGGAGATCGCTCACCGCATCATCTCCAGCTGCGACGTGGTCGTGCAGAATTTTGCGCCCGGCGCCCTCGACCGCCGCGGCCTTGGCGTGGGCCAGCTGCACGAGAGGTACCCGCGGCTAATCGCCTGCTCTCTTACCGGGTACGGCGAAGACGGCCCCTACCGCGACCGCAAGGCCTACGACGCCCTTGTGCAGGCGGAAGCCGGCGTCTTTTCGATTACGGGTACGCCCGAAGCGCCCTCCAAGGCCGGCATCCCGGTCGTCGACTTCTCCTCCGGCGTTTACGCGCTCTCTTCGATCCTTGCCGCGCTCTACCGCCGTCAGCTCACCGGCGAAGGCGCCGCCATCCGCATTAGCCTCTTCGACGCCATCATGGAGTGGATGGGCATCTTTGCCCTTCAGGCCCGCCACGGCAGCAAGCCTCAGCGCAGCGGCGCCTTTCACCCCAACATCGTCCCCTACGGCCCCTACAAGGCGAAGGACGGCGTCGTCATGCTCTCCATCCAGAACGAGCGCGAGTGGGCGAACTTCTGCGAGCAGGTGGTGAACCGCCCGGAGTGGATCACCCACCCGGAATTTGGCCGCGGCGAGTTGCGCCTCAAGAACCGCAAGGTCCTGGAGCCGCTGATCGAGGAGGCCCTTGCCGACATCACCGTCGAAGAGGCGGAGGCGCGCCTGGAGAAGGCCTCCATCGCCTACGCGCGCTCGAACGACGTGAGCGAGGTGCTGGACCACCCGCAGCTGCACGCCCGCGGCCGCCTCATGAAGATCCCGGTCCCCGGAGGCGAAGTCGAGGTCCTGAAGGCCCCCTTCAACATCGAAGGCGTGGAGGACACGCCGAAGGCCGTCCCGGCCGTGGGCCAGCACAACGACGAGGTCCTGAGGGAAGCAGGCTACTCGAAGGACGAGATCAAGGCGTTGAAGGAAGAAGGCATCATCTGAGCAGAGTGCATGCAAAAACACGCCGGCGGCGTACGAGGCTCATCCAACGCCCGGGAAGCAGCGTTCCGATGCGCTCTGCACTCTGAACTCTGCACTGGCCCCAGGAGGCTGACATGCTGAAGTTCCGTCACTACACCGTGGCCGTGCACGACCTCGACGGCGCCGTCGAGAGCTACAAGGCCCGCTTCGGAATGCAGCCGGTCGGGGAAAAGGCCTTCAATCGCATCGGTAACTTCAACTTCGTGCCGATGGGCTATGACGGCCAGACCATGATGCACTTGATCTCCCCCGTCAGCGACGAAAGCCCGATCTCCCGGCTGATGAAGGAACGCGCGAACCCCTTGAACCCGCACGGTGAGGGCATCTACCTGCTGGCCTTCGAGACACCCGACGTCGACGCCTTCGCGAAGCAGGTCGAGGCAGGTGGCGGCCGGATCACGCGCGCCCCTGGAGCAGCCAACGTCTGGGTGCATCCCACCGCATCGAACTTCGTCCTGATGGAGATATTCCCGCCGCGCGCGTAGTACAGAGTACCGAGAACAGAGTGCAGGCAAGTTGAGGGTTCTACGCTTACCGAGGCCGCATTCGCAGTTACGTGGCTCCTCTAATCTGCACTTTGCACACAGTACTCTGTACCGGTAGGAGGCCTTCGATGACCCAGGAACGACAGCTCCTCGGAGACGGTGGCGTGCCCATACCGCCGCCCTCCCCGGATGACGTGCTCCTCGACAAGCGGGATGGCTACGCCATCGTCACACTCAACCGCCCCGTCGTGCTCAACGCCATCAACTGGTCGATCCTGCGCCGGCTCAAGTGGGCCCTCGACGAGTGCGAGGCGGACGAGAACGTGAAGGCGATCATCCTCACCGGCGCGGGCCGGGCGTTCTGCTCCGGCGGGGACCTGCAGTCGCGGCCGCCCGAAGACGGCCAGCCGAACCCCAGGGCGATGGACATCTACATGAAGATCTGGTCCATGCCGAAGCCGGTGATTGCTGCCGTGAAGGGCTACGCCGTTGGCCAGGGTGTCGAGCTTGCCGGCGTCTGCGACCTTACGGTCGCCGGCGAAAGCGCCCAGTTCGGCGAGATCCAGATCCGCCACGGCTTCGGGCCGCCCGTCCTCATTACGCCCTACACGACCGCCGGGCACAAGCAGGCCAAGGAGCTGCTCCTGCTCGGCGAGCAGTACGACGCCCGCGAGGCCCAGCGCCTTGGCCTCGTGAACCGCGTCGTCCCGGACGACGAAGTGCTGGCCGAAGCCGAGCGCATCGCTGTCAAGCTCGCTTCTCTCTCGCAGCGCACGGTGCGTCAGAACAAGATCCTCGTGAACCGCGCCTACGAGCTCATGGGCTTCCGCGAAGCCCTCGACTACCGCTCCGACCCGATGGTGCAGGCCCTTGCCCAGCAGACGCCCGGCGACGACCAGAGCGAGCACATCCGCACACTGCGGGAGAGGGGCTGGGAGGCCTTCCGGGAGTCCCGCGACCGCCTCTACCGGGGTAGCACATAGCAGGACGCACGACGCGCCGCGAGGACGGCCTGGCGCCGGTTGCGGCAGTTGCGTTATGCGTTATGCGTCGTGACCTATCGCCGCGCCGCCAGCATCGATGAGGCCCTCAGGGGCATACTGGCCCACCTCGGGGGGCGCACTTACGCCGTGGACGAACCGGCGGGCATGGTCGCGGCCCGCATCGTCGACATACTGCACGGCGGAGACGGCGGCGAACGCCTGCCGGAGTTCCTGGCCCTCGTGCCGCTGGGCCGCTGGCTTGCGGAGATGGTCGCCGTCTTCGGCGGCCAGCCCGTGAGCGAGTCGACGCAAGAGGTGGCGGCCCAGCTCCTTGGCGTCCTGCGCGGCGGCGACGGAGTTGTGGAGTCGAGGACCGACCGCCGCTATCCAGGAGATATCCTCAACGATGTCCTGGAGACACTCCGGAGTCCAGAGTTCAGAGCGTGGCGGGAGAGCCGGCAGGTACTGTAGACGCGGCCTGAATCTCTGTACTCTTTAGTCCGCATCCTCCACCACGCACCTAGAAAGCCAAGGTCCTGCCATGCCTCACCTCCCCACCCGCACCCTCGGCCGCACCGGCCTCGAAGTCACCGCCCTCGGCTACGGGGCCATGGAGCTTCGCGGCGCTCCGCGGGGCCGCGAGGTCACTAAGGAACAGGCGAGGTCGATCCTCAACGCCGTGCTCGACTCCGGCATCAACTACATCGACACGTCCATCGACTACGGACAGAGCGAGGAATTGATCGGCGAGTTCATCTCCGGCCGGCGTCAGGAGTTCTATCTGGCCTCGAAGTGCGGCTGCCTCGTGGGCGAAGCCGCGCGCACGGCGCCGCCTCCTGGTTCGCCCAACCGCCACATCTTCACGCCCGAGAACATCATCGCCGGCGTCGAGCAGAGCCTGCGCCGCATGAAGACCGACTACCTGGACGTCGTCCAGTTCCACGGCAGCCCCTCGCAGCAGACTCTGGAGGAGAACGGCTCACTCCAGGCGGTCCTGGACCTCCAGCGCCAGGGCAAGGTGCGCTTCATCGGCATGTCGTCCACGCTGCCGAACCTCGCCGACCACGTGAAGATGGGCGTCTTCGACGTCTTCCAGATCCCCTACAGCGCCCTGCAACGCGAGCACGAGCAGATCATCGCTGATGCCTCAGAGGCGGGAGCCGGCATCGTAATCCGTGGCGGTGTCGCGCGCGGCGGGCCGGGGAAGGAGGAAGGCGGCTACTGGGAAGCCTGGCAAAAGGCAGGACTGGACGACCTCGCGGGCGGCCCCGCGGGGCGCATGGAGTTCATCTTCCGCTTCACGATCAGTCACCCTGACCTGGACACGACGATCGTCGGCACCATCAACCCCGAGCACCTGCGCGACAACCTCCAGGCCCTCGCCAAGGGGCCGCTGCCGCCTGATGTGTACGAAGAGGCGAAGCGCCGCCTGGATGCTGCCGGCATCAAGCCACTGTAACGATGCCACGTGCCAGCGTGTGCGCGGACTGTTCGGATTAGAGGGCTGCCTTCGTAGCGCCTGATCGTTGCTGGACGCTCCGTGGGCCAGCAAAGGCCAAGGGGTTGATTGACTTGCTAGCACAAACGTGCTATTGAGGGCGCATGGCCGCGCGCTCGATCCTCCACGTTGACCTCGATGCGTTTTTCGTGGCTGTGGAGCAGGCGCGCCGGCCCGAGTTGCGCGGCAAGGCTGTCATCGTCGGCGGCGATCCGGACGGACGTGGCGTCGTGTCCACCGCCTCCTATGAGGCGCGCCAGTTCGGCGTGCGTTCCGCCATGCCGCTCCGGACCGCCAGGAAGCTGGCGCCGCACGCCATCTTCCTCCCCGGCGACTTCAATGAGTACGAGCGCGTCTCGAGGCAGTTCCACGCCATCCTCCGCGATTGCTCGCCCGTGGTGGAGTCCGGCGGGCTTGACGAGGCTTACGTCGATGTCACCGGCTGTGAGCCGATCGTCGGCACGCCACGAAGGGCAGCCGAATCCATCCGCGAGCGTGTGCGCCGCGCTCTCGGTATTACGGCCTCGGTCGGCATCGCGACCAGCAAGCTGGTCGCGAAGGTTGCCTCGGACCAGGCCAAGCCGGACGGCATTCGCGAGGTCCCTCCCGGCACGGAGGCTGCCTTCCTCGCACCGCTGCCCCTGCGCACGCTGCCGATGCTCGGCCCAGCGATGGAGCGCAAGCTCCAGCGCCTCGGCGTCTCGACGCTCGGGCAGGTCGCGGCGATGCCCGACTCCACGCTCCGCGCCGTGCTCGGCCCGCATGGGCCGGAGCTTGCCCTCCGGTGCCGTGGCGTCGACGACGCCGCCGTTGGCGGCCGCGGCGCCCCGAAGTCAATCAGCCGCGAGGGGACTTTCACGCACGATGTTGCCGACCCTGCCCGGCTGCGCGCCGTCATCCGCGGGTTCAGCGAGAGCGTGGGCTCGCAGTTGCGCGCACAGGGCTACCGGGCGCGCACCCTGAGCATCAAGGTGCGTTTCGGCGACTTCCACACCGTCACCCGCAGCCTGACGGCGGAACGCGCCGTGAACAGCGACGACGCGATCTATGAGGCGGCGATGGCGCTGCTGGAGGAGGCGCGGTCAGACGAGAAGCTTGCCATCCGCCTCGTTGGCGTGGGCGCGTCGAACCTCCTCACGGAGGCGTATCAGTTGCCCCTGGACGCCGACAGCGAAGCGCGGCGTGAAGCGCTCAGCGCCGCCATCGACCGCGTGCGGCGCAAGTACGGCCGCCGCAGCCTCCAATCGGGTGCGACTGCCTTCGACGCCGCGACCGGCGGCGATTCCTGGCGGCATGACAAGGCCGTCGGCCTGTCGGCGCAGCTCGAGGGCGCGCCCGGCAGGAAGCCGCGGCCCGCTTCGGCGCCCTAGCCCGGGCCTTCTGCGGCCCGCCCAGTCTGCTGCCGATAACTAACCTAGCAGCCATTCAACTTTATCCGAGGTAGAACGGAGTATCGCGGGGCGTGAACAGAACGGGACGGCAGCGTGTGCTCGAAGCGGAACCGGAGGGGCGGCGGACGCCGACGACAAGGCGGCTGCCAAACCACACCCTCAGCGAAGTCCTCATACCCCTCAGCGCCGGCATCGACCTGGCAGAGGGGCGGAAGCCTGGACACGCGCAGCGGGTCGCCTACAGCGCCCTCAGCGTCGCCTCACAACTGAAGCTGGACAACGAGCAGCGCCTGGCCTGCCTTTACGCTTCGCTCTTTCACGACATCGGCGTGATCCCCGCCGGGGCCGGCCTGTCCGAGCTGGTGCGCGGCGATGAACGCCGCGTCTTCTCGGCCCTACCCCTGCTCACGCCCGAGGAGTCGGCGGTCGAATCCCGCAGCACAGCGCCGGACCTCGTCGTCGACCGCATCGTCGACCACACTATTCACGGCGCGCGGCTGGCCCAGGAGTTGGGCCTGCCGCAGGAGGCCGTCCGGGCTATCGCCTGCCATCACGAGCAGTGGGACGGCGCCGGATATCCGCATGCGCTGGCCGGCAACGAAATACCGCTGGTCGGGCGCATTATCGGCGTCGCGGACCAGATGGAAGCGCTGATCTCGCAGGAGCCGAGCCCGCTTCATGCTCGGCGCAACATCCCGCACTGGCTCTCTCGATTCGCCATGACCATGGCGGACCCCGAGCTGGTACTAGCCACGAGACACCTCGTGGCCGGGGACGACTTCTGGTTGGGGATATTCGGGCCGTCTCTGCAGGCCGAGTTGAGCCTTGCCTGCGAGGGTCTGAAGGAGCAGCGCTCGCCGATCCTGTTACCGTTCGCGGAGCGCTTTGCCGAGATTGTCGACGGGCGCTTCAGCTTCACGGTGGGCGTTTCGTCGCGGGTGGCGAAGCATGCCGAGGCCCTGGGCCGCAGCGCAGGGCTCCCTGAGCTCCGCCTGAAGCAGCTGCGCGTGGCTGCGCTCCTCCACGACGTCGGCCAGCTGGGTGTACCCGAGCGCATCATGGCCAAGCCGGGGATCCTAAGCGTGGACGAGCTCGAGGTCCTGCGCCAGCACCCCGTCTATTCGCAAGAGATAGTGCAGGGCATTCCTGGCCTCGAGGAGGTCGCGGAGTGGGTTGGCGCGCATCACGAGTGGCCCGACGGGCGCGGCTACCCGGACGCCAAGGCGGGCATCGAGATCCCCAGCGAAGCGCGAATCCTGGCGATCGCCGACGCCTACGTCGCCATCACGTCCGACAGGCCCCACCGCAAGCGCCTGGACCCGGCGGAGGGCGTGCAGCGCCTGCGCGGGGCTGCCGGTACGCAGCTGGACCCGGAGCTACTCGACCTGTTCTTCACGCGCGTAGTGGCCTAGCCCCAGGCCTGGCGGCGTGGCGCGACGAGAGGACGCCCGCCGCTCGCATCCCAGACTTACGGCGACCAGCCGTCGCGTGCAGGCAGAGCCGCCTAGAATCGATCGAAGCGGTCGACATCCAGCACGAACACGGTGGCCCCGCCGACTCGCACTTCTAACGGTTCGCTGGCGCTGCCGATCTCTCCCAGGACGGGAAGGTTCTGGACCGGCACGAACTCCTTGCGCGCGCGGCACTCCTGGCGGGCGAGGTCGATCACTGTCTCGACTTCCTGGTCTTCTACTCCGGACAGGATTGTCGCGGAGCCACGGCGCAGGAAACCGCCGCTGCTGGCGATCTTGGTGGCTGGAAGGCCGCGCTTTACGAGCCGGTCGATCAGGCGGTCGGCGTCGCTGGTGGCGGCGATTATGAGGACGAGCTTCAGGGTACCCGTCCGTTTCGAGCGGCGCGCTGGCGCCCAAGGTCCCGGCAGGCGCGGACCGCGCTGCCCCTGGCAGCAGGGCTAAGAGACGGCACCAACTCCTCCTTCACCCGCCCAAGGCTCGGCAATCGTAGGGCAGCAGCGGACGTCACGCAACGCCGCGCATCGACACGCCGGCCGGCGGCCGGGCGTCAGCCTGCCACATCACAAATCACGAACCACTGACCGCGAAGGGCGTTACGCCTGGGTGCTCGATCGGCGGTACGAAGCAATCGCCCGGCGCAGGGCGTCGATGGCGAGGGCGGCGCTGTGCAGCTTGCTTGGTGGAAGGCCGCCGACTTCGGCGGAGATGTCCTCGTAGGAGAGGGCCAGCGCGTCCTCGAGCGTCATCCCCTGGACCATCTCCGTGAGCACGCTGGAGGTGGCGACCGACGCGAGGCAGCCTTCGGTCTGGAAAGCCGCCCTTTCGATAACCCCGTCGTCGATACGCAGGCTGAGGGCCAGAGTGTCGCCGCAGACCGGGTTCATCTGATAGCCGCGCGCGTTCGCATCCTGCAGATCGCCCCGGTTCCGGGGGTTCTGCGCGTGGTCCAGGACGATGTCCGAGTATTCCGACATACCTTCGGGGCGCGCGGGCCTCCAGGCGAATCTACCACATCCACGCAGGGCGCTTGCAGCCCGGCGTACCGGCTAGGCCGGATCAGGCGACGCCGAGCGAGAGCCGGCCGCGGTCAGTTTCAACCTCGAATGCTGGCGCTTTCTGGCCCGCCGGAGGATCAGGCACGGCCTGCCTCCCGGCCGGAGAGCCCCGTGAGGGGCGTGTCCGGCACGTCCTTGCCCTGAACAAGGACCTTTATCCTCCCGAGCCCCGTCGGGTCGGTGAGCTCGACCGCGGCCCGGCGCAGGGCATAGTAGGCCTCCAGTTGTGACGGGTCCGGCCGCTGGGCCAGCGCCTCGCCGATGCCGAGCGCGCTCAGGAACTCCGACTGCGCCGTCAGGCCCAGCGTCCTCAGGCCAGCTTCCTCCCCGGCACGCGCGACGGTCGTGAGGTCGACGCTCGCCGTGATGTCCTGCCGGCCGACGCGGACGTAGGGGTCTTCGCCTGCGGTGTGGCGGTAGAAGGTCAGGAGCGTGCCGCGCTTCCGCCAGGGCGCATACAGAGAAGCCGCCTCATAACCGTAATCCAGGGTGAGGACGTAGCCTCGGTCAAGGACCGCAGCGGCGCGCTGCATCCAGGCTGGCGCCTCCAGGTTCGCCTCGGCCTCGCAGCCCTCGCCCGGCAGCATCCCAAGCTCCTGAAAGTAGCACTCGACCTCCGGCGATGGCTCCCAGGGGACGTCGACGAACCCGGCCTCGTCCCAGCCGACGCGCAGCTCCAGCAAGCGCCCCCTCTCGACGCGGACGCGCCGCACCGGGAAGGCGTCGAGTAGCTCGTTGCTCAGAATGCAGCCGGTCAGCCTGCCCGCGATCTGCTCGCCGAAGCTCACGCGTCCTCCCAGAAGCGCGCTAAGTTCTCGAGCGTGCGCAGGGGGCCGCGCTCCGTAGGTCACGTCCTGTAGGCGGAGGCTGAGCGCCGCGAAGGCGTCCTGGTCATGGGCCCGCAACCAGGCGGCGATGTCCAGAGCCAGTCTGCCGTCGCCGGCGCCCGCCTCGAGGACGTCAAAGCGGTCAGGCCTGCCAAGGATGCGCCACATTTCCCCGAGCTGGCGCGCAACGCAGGCGCCGAACACGGGGTGCACGTTGGGACTCGTCTGGTAATCGCGGGCGGGGTCGCAATTGACATAATAGCCGTGGCCGGGCTCGTACAGGGCGAGCGCCATGAAGTCGCTGAAGGTGAGGGGGCCTTCCCGGCGAATGCGGCTGGCGATGATATCCTTGAGGGCGACATCCTCATCGCCCGGACCGAGGTCATAGAGGACCACGGTTCGAGTGTAAGCAGGCGCCGCCAGCGTGGTCTAGGCGCGCCTGCGCGATGGGAGGGAGAAGTGCAGCCGCGGCTCAAAATATGGGTGGAAGCGGGCGATGGGCTGGTCCTGAGCGATTACCGCGTTCGATTGCTGGAGCTCGTGGCGGAGACCGGCTCTCTGTCCGAGGCCGCCGAGCGCATGGGCCTCTCCTACCGGCGCGCTTGGGGCAAGCTGAAGGAAATCGAGGCGAACCTGGGGCTGAAGCTGATCGAGAGCACGGTCGGCGGCAGCGGTGGCGGCCACACGCGCCTCACACCTAAAGGAGCGGAGATGGTCGCGCGCTACAACCGCTTCCGGTCGAGAGTGTCGGCATTCGTCGAGACGGAATTCGCTGCGTGCTTCGCAGCCGAGCCGGCCGCGCCAAGCGTGTGACCTTCATTTTGGCTGGCGTTATGCTGCGTCCGGCATATCGCTGCAGGGAGCGCCTCATGGAGGTGGTGAGTTCGCGGTTAGGGGCCGTCCTCGGTGCTGCCCTGGCGGCGGTCGCGATGGCGCTGACAGTCAGCTGCGAGGCCGACGATGGCGGAACGCAGGGCGATGCGAACACGGTGCCGCACAGGGGCGAAGTCATCCTCGCCACGACGACGAGTACGCTGGACAGCGGCCTGCTGGACGTCCTCCTGCCCTTGTTCGAGAGGCGGACAGGCTGGGCCGTGAAGCCGATAGCCGCAGGTTCCGGGCAGGCGATGACTATGGGCCGGCGCGGTGACGCGGACGTGCTGCTGGTCCACTCGCCCGCCGCGGAAGCGACGTTCATGAGCGAAGGCTACGGCAGCGGCCGCCTCCTCGTGATGCACAACGAATTCGTGATCGTGGGACCGGGCTCAGACCCGGCGGGCGTGAGGTCGGCGCGGACGGCGTCCGACGCGATGAAGGCGATCCAGTCACGGGGCGCGACCTTCATCAGCCGCGGCGACAACTCCGGTACGCACGCCCTCGAGTTGGCCCTGTGGCGGGCGGCCTCTATCGACCCAAGGGGGAATCGCTGGTACCAGGAGACGGGGCAGGGCATGGGCGCCACCCTGCAGGTGGCGGACCAGAAGGCCGCCTACACGATCACCGACCGGGCGACGTATCTTGCCCTGAAGAAGAACCTCGCGCTGCAGGTGGTCAGCGAGGGCGACAAGGCCTACTTCAACGTCTACCACGTCATCACCCTGAACCCGCAAAAGAACCCGAAGATCAACGTCGAGGGCGCCAACGCCTTTGCTGAGTTCATGTTGTCGAGGGAAGCGCAGGAGGTCATCCGCACGTTCGGCGTTGACAAGTACGGCGAGCCGTTGTTCGTGCCCGACGCCGGGAAGAGCGAGGACGCGCTTGGCGCGAGGTAGCCGGCGGTGGACCTGATCTGGGAAGGCCTCCGTGAGGCCGCGCGGCTGCTGGCGCGGGGCGACGACGCCGTTTACTCCACCGCGGCCCGGTCCCTGTACGTGTCCGGGCTGGCGACCCTCCTGAGCCTCGCGGGCGGCGTGTGGCTAGGGACCTTCCTTGCCTACCAACGCTTCCCCGGTCGCGCCCTCGCGCTGACACTCGTCAATACCGGCATGGGGCTGCCGCCCGTGGCTGTCGGCCTCGTGGTCGCCATCATTCTCTGGCGTAGCGGGCCCCTGGGCCGGCTCGAGCTCATCTACACACCCTGGGCGATGGTCATTGCTCAGATGGTCCTGACTCTGCCGATAGTAACGGGCTTCACTGCGGCGGCGCTCCAGGCGCAGAAGCCGGGGCTCCGGCTGCAGCTCTACGGCATCGGGGCCTCACGACTACAGGCGCTCTGGATCCTGCTGAAGGAGGCCCGCCTGCCCATCGTGGCCGCGGTCATGGCGGCGTTCGGGGCGGCGATCTCGGAGGTAGGCGCTTCGATGATGGTCGGCGGCAACATCGCCGGCGAGACGCGGGTGCTGACGACCGCCGTCGTCCTGGAGACCAGCCGCGGCGAGTTCGGCCCGGCGATCGCCCTCTCGGTAATCCTCGTCGGGCTGGTATTCCTGGTGAATCTCGTCCTCACCAGCGTGCAGCTGCGGGAGGGCTGATGCAGCCGAAGCTCGAGCTGCGGGACATCGCCGTCGTCCGTGCCGGGAGCGTGGTTCTCGATCTCGACCTGCTGGCCGTGGAGCGCGGGGAGGTGCTCGCCGTCGTCGGGCCGAACGGCGCCGGCAAGACCACCTTGCTGCAGGTGGCCGCGCTCCTCCTCGCCCCGACGCGCGGCCAAGTACTCATCGACGGGGTAGCCGCGCGCCCGGGTGACCTCGCCCTGCGCCGCCGCGTCGCGGTCGCCATGCAGGACGCGATGCTCGTGGCCGGCACCGTGGCCGATAACGTGGCCCTGGGCCTGAAGCTGCGCGGCCTCCCGAAGGCAGCGCGCGAGGCTCGGGCGCGCGCGTGGTTGCGCCGCTTTGCCATCGAGGAACTTGCGGGCCGGCGCGCATCCAGGATCTCGGGGGGAGAGGCGCAGCGCGCGAGCCTCGCCCGCGCGTTCGCCATCGAGCCCGAGGTGCTGTTTCTCGACGAGCCTTTCGGCGGCCTGGACGAGCCGACGCGACTGCGGCTGGTCGACGATCTGGCGGCCGTGGTGCGGGAAACGGGGGTGACGACGGTCTTCGTTACCCACGACCGGGATGAGGCGCTCCACTTGGCCGACCGCGTGGCGGTCATCCTCGGCGGGCGGCTGCGTCAGCACGGGACGCCTCAGGAGGTCTTCGGGGCCCCGGTCGACGAGGAGGTTGCGGCGTTCATTGGCGTCGAGAACATCCTCACGGGACGGCTGCGGTCTGTCGAGGCCGGCCTTGCCATCGTCGACGTCGCCGGGCGGACGCTGGCCGGTGTTGCCCCTCCTGACCTGACCGAGTCCGTGCGGGTGTGCCTGAGGCCGGAGGCCGTCACCTTGCAGCGTGGCGAGGGAATCGCCGGAGGCAGCGCTAGGAATGCCCTGGCCGGTACGGTCAGCCAGGTACGGCCGCGCGGCGCCGAGGCGCGCGTCGTCGTCGACTGCGGCTTCCCGCTCGTAGTCCTGGTCACGCGACTTTCGGCGGAGGACATGGGCCTGGCGCCGGGCGTGCCCGTCGTCGCCACCTTCAAGGCGACGGCCGTGCACCTGCTGCCGGATTAGCGACGAGGCGGCCGGTGGTCAGCAGCCGACTACGGTGACCAGCACCTTGCGCATGCGCGGGTGGTCCAGCTCGATCAGAAAGATGCGCTGATAAGTGCCCAGCGCCGTCTTGCCATCGATAACCGGGATCGTCTCACTGGAGGCGAGGAAGAGGTGCTGGCAATGGGCATGCCCATTGGCGCACTCGTCCGGGTTCATGTTCACCGTGCGCCGGCCGAAGTCATTGTGCTCGTAATAGGCGTTGGAGGGCGCGATCTGACGCAGGACCCGCGCCATGTCTCGCAGGAGCAACGGTTCGTTCTCGTTGATGCGGATTGCAGCGGTCGTGTGAGTGGAGAAGACCGTAACGTGCCCGAAAGTGACACCGGAGTCGCAGACTATGGCGTTGATGTCATCGGTGATGTCGTGAAACTCCGGCGCCCCGCGGGTCTCGAGTTCGAGGACCTCGCAGGTGACGGTCGCCTTGTCCTCATGCCGGAGCAGGGCGCGCCTGTGTACTCCGGGAATGACCTGGTCCACCATGTCGCGCCTCCCTGTTGCTGCCGCCGTCACAAGTGTAACAGCCGCCGCTGTTAGGGGGGCGTGATCCGGCGCAGGGCGTCGCGGACTGTCTCGATCTCGGGGCCGGGCGGACCGTAACGACAGTAGGCCTCCAGGTCCGGGATGGCATCTTCGAAGCGGTTCAGCCTGAAGCGGAGCAGGCCCCGGTCACGGACCTCATCCAGGTCCCAGGGAGCAATCAGAGTCAGCAGCTCAACGATGCGCAGGGCGCGCTCGTAGTCATCGGCCTGGATGTAGATCGCCTTGAGGTTGTTGAGCATACGGGTCAGGACCTGCCGCTTCGTGATCGCGGCGAGCATCGAGTCCGAGAAGGGGATCCGGCCGTGGTGGAAGCTTGCGAAGAGGTCGCGCGCGCCGTAGTGGTCCAGGACCTGGCCGCGGTGGAAGGGGTCCAGGAACACCTCTTCTCCATCGCGCTGGAGCTTGAGGAGGAAGTGGCTTGGCATTCCCACCGGCAGCAGGGCCACGTTCACGCGGCGGGCCACCTCCATGTAGAGCAGGCCGAGGCTGATGGGAATGCCACGCCTCCGGTCCATTACCTCGTTCAGGTAGCTGTTCCGGGGATTGTAGTAGTCATCCGCATCGCCCTCGAAGCCCTGCTCATGAGCCATGAAGGCTCCGATCGTCCTGGCCAGCGTGCGGAGGTCGGCCTCGAGGTCGATCTCGACGGCAAGGCCGGCGGCAAGCTGGTCGAGGCGTTCGAGGTAGTCCTCGACCACGAGGTGCGGGTACTCCTCGATGGCGATAAGCAGCGCCGCCAGGGCGAGGTCGATGCGGTCTTCGCGCCTCTTGATGTTGGCCGCAAAGAGACGGCGGCCTGCGGATAGATCAGTGCTCAAACTTACGCTCATCCTAACATCGGCCGCGTTCAGGGGCTATTTCAGTCTGCCGGCCCCCCGGAGAGGCCAGAAACGGAGGAGGCCCCTCTTGCGGGGCCTCCTGCGCTGAGTCTGCGGCCGACGCTAGTCGCGCGGCAGGCCGAGACCGCGTTGGGCGATGATGTTGCGCTGGATCTCGCTCGTCCCGCCCGCGATGGTAGACGAGACGCTGGCCACGTAGCCCCGCGTCCACTGGCCGCGGCTGGGGGAGTGTGGCGAGTTGCTGTCCCAGGCCATCCCGTAGAGGCCGATCATCTTCATCGTCGTGCGGGCGATGCGCTGGTTCAACTCCGTCGAATACATCTTGCACATCGAAGCTTCGTGGTTGGGGATCATGCCGATGTTCTGCATGTGCGCCACCCGGTAGGAGAGCATTAGGGCGACCTCGGCCTCGATGAGCCGGTCGACCAGCTCCAGGCGGACGAGAGGGTTGCGCTTGAGCATGGAGTGCCCCGCCTCCACGTTCTCCTTCGCCCACTCGATTATGCTTTCGACCCTCTGCGTGGTGCCGATGGCGCTCCCTATGCCGGAGCGCTCGTAGTCCAGCGTGGTGGTCGCGACGTACCAGCCGCGGTTCACCTCGCCGATGACATTCTTGGCCGGTACGCGCACGTTGTCGAAGAACACCTGGTTGAAGCCGGCGGCGCCGCTCATCTGCACGAGGGGCTGGATGGTAATGCCCGGCGTGCGCATGTCCAGGATGAAGTAAGTGATGCCGCGGTGCTTCGGCGCATCCGGGTCGGTGCGCGCCAGCATGAACATCATGTTGGCCCTGTGCGCGCCGGAGGTCCAGATTTTGGAGCCGTTGATCACGAAGTCGTCGCCGTCGCGAACGGCCCGCGTCTGGAGGGAGGCCAGGTCCGAGCCGGAGCCGGGCTCGGAAAAGCCCTGGCACCAGGACTGCTCGCCCGTGAGCATCGGCGGCAGGAATTCCTTCTTCTGCTCCTCGGTGCCGTGCACGACGATGGTCGGGCCGGCCAGGGGCACGCCGATGCGCGGGGCGCGGGCCTTCGCGAACTCCTCATTGAGGATGAACTGCTGCATCGGGGTCATTTCGGCCCCACCGTACTCCTTCGGCCAGGATGGGACTATCCAGCCGTTGGCGCGAAGTTTCTCCCGCCACACGGCCATCGGGCCGGTCTGGCGCTGGTACCCTTCGCCGCCCTGGAGGGTGCCCGGGCGACCGCGGATTTCGCCGCTCTCCTCACCCTCGAACTGGGGGTTCTGTCCGCCGCGCCGCGCCGCTACGGCCTGTTGCCGCAGTTCCGGTGGCAGCTCCTTCTCGAGGAAATCCCGCACCGTTTGCCGCCAGGCGGCCTCTTCCGGGGAGTCCGACAATCGCATGCTTCTGTCCTTCTAGTCGGGCTGTCTGCCCGCTGCGCCCCATGGGCCCTCGGGGATGGCGCGCCGGCT
>DATLYJ010000041.1 GCA_035574915.1 Dehalococcoidia bacterium
GCTGGGCTGGACGCGCCGGGGCTCGCCTTCGGCCTTGGGGAAGTGGGGCGGGTAGGGCGCCTCGCCCTGGCCCTCGCGCTTTTGCTTCTCCGCAAGCTCGAGCAGCGGGTCGAGCGAGTAGTGCCTTTCGTCGATCGCCTCGCTGGGGTCTCCTACCTCTTTGAAGCGCCGTGGCACAGTCTCGATGGTGTAGTCCTCCATGCGGCAGTCCGGGACCTCTGGCCACTCGAGCGGACAGGAGACGCGCGCGTCCGGCGTGGGGCGCACGGAGTACGCGGAAGCCACTGTCCGGTCGCGGGCGTTCTGGTTGTAATCGATGAAGACGCCGTGGCGTTCTTCTTTCCACCACTTCGTCGTCGCGATCTCCGGCAGGCGGCGCTCGACCTCGCGGGCCAGGGCAAGGGCCGCCCGGCGAACCTCCGTGAACTCCCACTTCGGCTCGATGCGGACGTTGACGTGGATGCCACGCGACCCGGAGGTCTTCGGGAAGCCGCGGTAGCCGAAGTCCGCAAGCACCTCGTTGACCCCCAGGGCCACCTCTCGCACCAGGGCCCACGTGGCCTCGGGCGTCGGGTCGAGGTCGATGCGCAGTTCGTCCGGGTGGTCGACGTCGTCGACGCGCACCGGCCAGGGGTTGAGGTCGATGCAGCCCGTGTTTATGACCCATGCCAGGTCGGAGGCCTCCTCGCAGACCACGAGGTCGGCGCTGCGGCCGCTGGGGAAGGTGATCAGGGCCGTGTACATCCAGTCGGGCAGGTTGGCGGGCGCGCGCTTCTGGAAGAAGGGCTCCTTATCGGCGCCGTTGACAAAGCGCTTGAGGACCATGGGCCGGCGGTAGACGCCGCGGAGGGCGCCCTCGGCGACCGACAGGTAGTAGTTCACGAGGTCGAGCTTGGTATACCCGCGCTCGGGGAAGAAGACCTTGTCCGGGTTGGTGATCGAGACCTCGTGGCCGTTGAGCTCGAGGACCAGCGACTTCGCGGGCATGCGCCTACTTTACGACGAACGAACTGGGGGCCGCGCCTCCTCGCGCCCGGACGACCGTGTACCTCACACCTGACGCCGCGCTTTCGGCGAACGCAGGCGCGGGGTGATGCGGAGGCCGGGCGTGCCCTACGGGGGCGCCGCGGGCTTGCCATAGGGAGGCTGCCGCCGGCCTCGTAGACGCGCTCGACTGCGGCCATGATGTCCGCGAGGGAATCATAGCTGCGGTCCTCGATCTGGGCGAGGACGTGCGGCACCTCGCGGTCCACGCCGCCGTTGTCCATGGCGCGGCGGCAGATTGCGGGCTTGGACGCGGGGTAGTCGAGGCCCTGTAGGGCGTCTGCATACTCCTCGGGCGCGGCGTTGCGCAGGAGTCTCTCGCCTTCCAGGTCTCTGCGCCGCGCTGTGTCGTTTTGCCGCTGAGACATCGCGCCCTCCCTGACACCGTTAGCGGTGAGACGTCCGTCCGGGCGCCTCACCGCTGGTATAGCTCAACCTAGCGCCAGGCGGGCGACGGCGGAGTAAGCGGCCTCCGCAAGAAGGTAAAGGACGCGTTACGGGCGCCCGCGGACTCCTCCGCCGGCCAGCGCGCGGCCCCGGCCCGGAAGTGATGGCCGCGGCGGCGTATGCTCTTGGGCGTGACGCCGACCGAGGCCCTGCGGCGAATCGCCTTCCTCCTCGAACGCAAAGCGGAGCCCTCATACCGGGTGCAGGCGTTCCGCCGGGCCGCTGCGACCCTCGAGGCGCTGCCGGCAGACCTGGTGGAAGCGATGGCCCGTGATGGCCGGCTGCGCGAGCTGCCCGGCATCGGCGAGTCCACGGAACGGGTGGTGCTGGAGGCGCTTGCGGGCGAGGTGCCCGCGTATCTGCAGCGCCTCCTGGAGGCCGAGGAGCCGCGCAGGGAGGAGGCGGCGGTCCAGGCGATCCTCACGGCGCTGCGCGGCGACTGCCACGTCCACTCCGACTGGTCGGACGGCGCCTGCCCGATCCCGGAGATAGCGGCGACGGCGATCGAGCTAGGCCATGAGTACATCGTGCTGAGCGACCATTCGCCGCGTCTCAAGGTGGCGAACGGGCTCAGCCGAGAGAGGCTGTTGCAGCAGCTCGACGTCGTCGCCGACCTGAACAGGCGCCTGGCGCCCTTCCGTATCCTCACCGGCATCGAGGTCGACATCAACGAGGACGGGTCCCTGGACCAGGACGAAGACCTGCTGGCGCGCGTCGACGTGGTCGTGGCGAGCGTGCACAGCAAGCTGCGGGCGCCGAGCGCGGAGATGACGCCGCGCATGCTGCGGGCGATCGCGAACCCTCACACGGACATACTGGGGCACTGCACGGGCCGCCTCATCGTCGGCCGCGGACGGCCGGAGTCGGCGTTCGACGCGCCGGCGGTGTTCGAAGCCTGCGCCCTGCTCGACAAGGCGGTCGAGATCAACTCGCGGCCGGAACGGCTGGACCCGCCTGACAACCTCTTGCGGCTGGCGGCTGACCTGGGTTGCCGCTTCGCCATCGACAGCGACGCGCACGCGCCGGGACAGATGGCGTGGCTCCGCTACGGCGCGGAGAAGGCGGCTACCGCCGGGATCGGGGCCGAGCGGATCGTAAACACGATGCCGGCCGATGACCTTGTGGCCTGGGCGCGCTCCCACGCTCGCTAGGAAATCAGGCGCTCCAATAACCTCGGGTGCGGCGCAGGGCAAGCCCGCCCGGCAGTGAATCGGTGCCGGTTGCGCGCGACGAAGCGGTAGAGGGGCTCGCGGATCGGGACAGGCACGAACCTCAGGACGCCGAGCAAGCGCCACGGCAGGGGCAGGGCCGACAGCACCCGCAGCGCCGCCGTCGAACCGGTGTAGGCGCCCTCAGCGTCGACCAGCGCGACGGCATCGAGCGCTACCGGGTCGATGCCATGCTCTGCAAGCAGCTCTCGGGCGCGGATGGACGCAACGCCGCCGTACCGGAAGCGCCCGACCCGGTCACGCGCCGCGACGAAGTTCGCCGAGCGGCTGCAGAGGGCGCACGAGGCGTCGTAGATGATGACGGCGCGTCGCGGGGGTCGAGACGAGGTCATCGGCGGTGACACCGCCAGCGTAGCGGATCAGGGCAGCCGCCGGGCCCGCGACGCCGCGCGCGTCGGGAGCGGGTGGGGCGCGAGGCGCAGCGGGGGCGGGCGCAGCGGTGCTGCGCCCGTACGAGGTGTGAGGGAGGTGGCCGGCGCAGCAGTGCTGCGCCCCTACGATTGTCCGGGGGGTGGCGGCGTGGAGGGGGGACGGTCAGGGGATGACGCCGCGTTCCTTGAGGGCGGCGATTCGTTCCCAGTCGTAGCCGAGCTCGAGGAGGACTTCCTCGGTGTGCTGGCCGAGCTCTGGGACGGGGCCCTGGGATGACCAGGGCGTGCCGTAGAAGTCGACGGGCGTGGCGACCATTTCGACCTGGCCGCCATCACCGCCGGGGACGCGGACCACGACGCCGTTGGCGCGGACGGCCGGGTCATCGAGGGCTTCGGCGATGGTCTGGACAGGCGCCCACCAGACGTCTTCGCGGTCGAAGGCCGCGCCCCATTCGGCGAGAGGCTTCTTCGCGAACTCGCGGTCGAGCTCTCTCACGAGCGCCTCGGAGTTGATGGCGCGGGCCATGATGCTGCCGAAACGTTCGTCGTTCGCGAGGTCGTCCCGCCCGAGGGCGCGGACGAGGTCGGGCCAGTGGCGGTCGCCCTGGAGAAGGAGGAGCCAGAACCAGCGGCCGTCCGCGGCGCGGAAGCAGTTGATGATCGGGTTGGGCGCATGGTAGCGGTCGTACGGAGTGATGGGCATGCCGGCGCGGAGGACGGTGTTGTAGTCCCAGCCCATCATGTAGGCCCCGATGCGCGTGAGAGAGACGGCCACGCGCTGGCCTTCGCCGGACCGCTCGCGGTGGAAGAGGGCGGCGGAGACGGCGGCGGCGGCGCCGAGGCCGGTCATGTGGTCCCCCATTCCGCCGCGCTGTTGGGGCGGGGGCTCGTCGGGAGCCGAGGCCGGGACGAGGGACCGGGCGACGCCGGCGCGCGCCCAGAAGGCGCCGACGTCGTAGGCGGCGCGGTCGGCGTCTGGGGTGTCGGGGCCGTAGCCGGTCACCTGGCAGTAGACGATGCGCGGGTTGGCCTTGCGGACGTTGTCGTAGTCGAGCCCGAGGCGGGAGATCGACCCCGGGCGCACGTTCGTTATGAAGACGTCTGCTTCGGCCACGAGGCGGCGGGCGATCTCGGCCGCTTCTGGCCTGGAAAGGTCGAGGGCAACGCTGCGCTTGCCGCGGTTGTCGAGCTCGAAGGGCGGATTGACGCTGCCGGGCCCGAACGCCCTCCCCAGGCCGCGGAAGGGGTCGCCCTCCGGCGGCTCGATCTTTATTACGGAGGCGCCCCAGTCGGCAAGGATCGCCGCGGCGGAGGGGCCGGCGACCCAGAACCCCATCTCTACGACCTTCACGCCCTCCATCGGACCGGGCATGCGCTCCCTCCTCGGGTGCAGTTTCGGCGCTCGAATTATAGGGGCTTCCCCTGAGGCGTTCCCCCAATATTGGCCGGCGACGGACTGCCGACAATGCCAGAAGAAATAGTCGAGGTGGGCCGTTGCACCTGACATGGCGCTTCTGGACGTTCTGGGGAGCGCTGCTGGCCTCGCCGGTGGCGGCCTTCCTGCTGCTGCTTGCCAGGCCGCAGTGGGACAGCCGCTTCATGGACACCACGTTCCACTTCTGGGTCGTGTCCGGGACGGCGGTGGCGGCGACGGTCGCCTGCGCACTCTTCCTGGCCCGCGCCCGCAGCCTGCGCGAGACGAGGACGCTCTTCCTGGGCCTGGCCTTCATGTCGATCGCCGGGATCTTCGCGGTGCACGGGCTCACGACGCCTGGACACATCCACCACGCCCTGCACGCGGAGCTGCGGGTGAGCGCCTGGCTGAGCGTGCTCGCCGGGGCGTCCTTCGTCGCCTGTAGCGCCGTGACGCTCCCCCCGCACGCCGACGACTGGCTGAGGCGCAACGGCTCCTACGTCTTCGCCATCGTGGCCCTGGCGTTGGCGGGCTACATCATCATGGCATTCGTCTCGCCGGACTGGCTGGCCTTCGTCCCCGCGGACGACCGGCGCCTGCAGCTCGCCTTCACGGCTGTGAGCATGACCTTGCTGGCGTTTTCGGCCTATCGCTACTTCCAGTCGTTCCTCTTCGCCCGGCTGCCCTCGCAGTGGGCGATGGTCGTGGCCCTGGTGCTGCTCATCGAAGTGCAGATGTCGCTGACCTGGGGCCGGCTGTGGTACCTGAGCTGGTGGGAATACCACGTCCTCTACGGCCTGGCCTTCGTGGTGCTGTTCGCGGGATGGGCGATCGAGGCCTGGCGCGCGGGCTCGCTGAGCGTCTTCGCTGACGGCCTCACGATGCGGGACGCGCTCGGCCAGCTGAACCGCGGCTACTCGCAACCGCTCGCGGACCTGGTCGACGCGATCGAGCTCAAGGACCTCTACACGCTCGGGCACGTGCGGCGGGTCGCGGCTTACGCCCTCCTCACGGGGCAGGAACTGAAGCTTTCGCCGCTGGAACAGCGCAAGCTGGCGCTGGCGGCGCAGATGCACGACGTTGGGAAGATCGGGACGCCCGACCGGATACTGATGAAGCCGGGCAAGCTGACCCCGGAGGAGTTCGAGGTCATAAAGGAGCACGTCCAGCGCGGCTACGAGATCGCGCTCAAAGTGAAGGCGTTGAGGCCGGTGGCGGCGGCGATCCGGTATCACCACGAGAAGTTCGACGGCAGCGGCTATCCGGACGGCCTCAGCGGCGAGGCTATCCCGCTGCTGTCACGCATCGTCTCGGTTGTGGACGCGTACGACGCGATGACTTCCGGCCGGGTGTATCAGCCGGCCGTCGACCACGAGGCGGCGGTGGCGGAGCTCCGCCGCTGCAGCGGCACGCACTTCGACCCGGGCTGCGTGCAGGCTTTCCTGACGGCGATGAGCCGCCGCGCCGCAGGCGAGGAGCCGGGCGTGCCGCCCAGGCCCCGCCTGTCTCTGGACGCGAGCGCGGCCTGAGGCCGCGGGCCGGCGCGTTTCAGCACTTCAGCACTTCAGCATTTCAGCATTTCAGCATTTCAGCGTTTCAGCATTTCAGCGCTTCAGCAGTTCAGCGCTTAGCGGATGATGCGGGTCGCGCCGTCAGGGCGGCCTGGGCGGCATAAGTTCTGGGCGCGCGCGCAGTCTGTGACCGCCCCCGGAGCAACCTTAACACCGTATCTACACATGCAGGGGCATCGAGTATATGTTCCTGCAATGCCCGTTGCCTTCAACTGAGGCCCGGACTGCCTCAAACTTGACCGATGCCCGACACGACTGATCGGGGCGATGTTAGCTTGGCACGCGGCCGAAG
>DATLYJ010000042.1 GCA_035574915.1 Dehalococcoidia bacterium
GCGGTGGTGGATTCCACGGGGCGCTTTCTCGGCCTCATACCGCCGCACCGGTTGCTCGGCGTCCTGCTCCTGGAGCACGACGAGGACATGGCCCGCCTTGGCGGGTTCATCCACGACACCGAGGCCGCCCGCACGGCAAGCGAGGAGCGCGTGGCGCGACGGTTCTGGCACCGCTTGCCATGGCTGCTCGTCGGCCTCGCGGGCGCCATCGTAGCAGCGGACCTCGTCGGCTCCTTCGAACGCGAACTCGAATCGAACGTACTCCTCGCCTTCTTCGTGCCGGGCATCGTCTACATGGCGGATGCCGTTGGCACCCAGACCGAGGCTCTCATCATCCGCGGCCTCTCGGTCGGCGTGTCCATCGGCCGCGTTGCGCGCCGCGAGCTTGTCACCGGGCTGCTCGTGGGCGCGGTGCTCTCGGCCGTGCTCATGCCTGTCGTGCTGTTGCGCTGGGGCCAGGGCGACGTGGCGCTTGCCGTCGGGCTCGCCCTGTTCGGCGCCTGCTCGACGGCCACCGCCGTCGCCATGCTCCTACCCTGGGCGCTGCACAGGGCCGGCCGCGACCCCGCCTTCGGCAGCGGGCCGCTTGCCACGGTGGTACAGGACCTCCTGTCGATCCTGATCTATTTCTCCGTCGCTTCCGTCGTCCTGCCTTAGAACCAGCGCCGATAGCGGAAATACGCGACCAGAGCCCCTGCGATCAGCACCATCGACCCGAGCATGAGGTAGAAGCCGTGCTCGAACCTCACTCCGATTGAGCTGTAGTCCAGGTTCGTCCCATAAATGCTGGCGAGCAGGGTCAGCGGCAGAAAGACGACGGCAACGATTGACAGGGTCTTCATGACCTCATTCATGCGGTTGTTGAGCGCCGAGAGGTAGCTGCTCAGCGCGCCGTCCGCCATGTCCCGCAAGCCCTCGATCATCTCCTCGACACGGACTATGTGGTCGTAGACATCCCTGTAGAAGATGAGGGCTTCGGGGCGGATGAGGCCCGGGAACTCGCCCCGCGAGAGGCGGTTCACCAGGTCGCGTTGAGGCAGGATGGAGCGGCGCAGGCGGAGGGTGTTGCGCTTCAGGACAAGCAGCTGCGGCAGGTGGCGCTTGTCGGGGTCTGCCAGGATCTCCCGCTCGAGCTCATCCAGCGCTTCGTCCATGTCCTCGACTGCCGGCAGCAGCAGGTCCACGAGGCTGTCGAGAATGGTGTGGGCGAGGAAGTCTGCGCCGCGGTCCATGAAGACGCCGCCCTGGCCGGCGCGGCCCCACAGCTCCTCGACCGGTTCAACCCGCTCCTCGGTGACACTGACGACGTAGTTCTTTCCCAGGAAGATGTCGACCTCGTCGAGGTCGAGCCGCTCGGTTCCGTTCTGGTAAGTGATGCTCTGACCGACGATGAAGAGGTGCTCTCCGTAGTCGTCGATCTTCGGCGTGTCGACGCGGCCGTTGAAGCAGTCATCGATCGCGAGGTGGTGGAAGCCGAAGACCTCGGACAGGACGGCGCGCTCGCTCACGCCATGACCGGTGACGTGGACCCAGAGCAGGCCCTTGCCGCCCTCGATGGCGGCTTTGAGCTCTTCGCGTCCCAGCTCCCGGCGGACCTCGCCCTCCTCGGTGTGAAACAGGGAACGGATCACGGCGCGGCGCCCGGAACCCCGTACGCGAGCGCCTGCTGGCCGGCGTCGGATAGAAAGCGGGAGACCATGACCGCCTGGAAGCGCCCCTCGCGGGCGATCGAGGTCTCGGGCAGGAAGAGCCAGAGGAAGCGCATCGCCTGCGCCTGGCCGATGTCGATGGCGCGGTCCGCCTGCGCGTAGGCGCCGTCGGCGAAACGCCGCCCGCGGCGTATGATTTGCCTCCCATTCGGCACAGCATTCCGAGTATACGTTTCCCAATCGTCCGGGTTTGGGCCGTAGTCGGGTTCGGCTCTGCCTCTGGAAGGGGGCGGGCAGAAACGGCGCGATGACCATACCCGCGCGCACCGACGTCGCGCCCGTAGAAGTCAGACGGCCGGCTCGGGCTTCGAGCCGGCCGCGATCGAGCGGCTGCACCAGATGCCGCCGGGCGCCGATGCCGGCGCCGGGGCTGGGTCCGAAAACTACTCCCGGCCGCGTTCCTTGATACGGGCAGCGCGACCGCGCAGGTTGCGCAGGTAGTAGAGGCGGGCGCGCCGGACCTTGCCCCTGCGCACCACCTCCACCTTCTCGACCCGGGGAGAGTGGCGCATGAAGGTCCTCTCGACGCCGACGCCGCTGGCGATCTTGCGCACGGTGAACGTCGAGGCGGGGCCGCCGTTGCGGACGCGGATCACGTCGCCCTCGAAGACCTGGATGCGCTCGCGGTTGCCCTCGACGACTTTCGCGCTGACGCGCACCCGGTCGCCGGGGCCGAAGTCCGGGATGTTGGGGTTCTCGGTGGCGTTCGATACGGTGTTCGGGTTCATTGTGTGGCCTCTGCGTCGTATTCGGCGGCTTCGGTCTCGAGGGCCGGAGGCCATGACCTTCACCGGGCGTTCTTAGTTGCGGTCGCCTTTCGCAGACTCGATTACCTCCGCCGCCAGGCGGCGCTCCTCTTCACTCAGGCAGGCCTCTGCCAGAAGGTCCGGCCGCCGCAGGGCGGTCCGCACGATGCGCTGGCGCCTCCGCCAGCGGGCAATCTCGCCGTGATGACCGGAGAGCAGTATATCGGGTACAGCCCATCCGCGGAACACCGCCGGCCGCGTGTACTGCGGGTACTCCAGCAGCCCGTCCGAGTGCGACTCCTCCAGCAGGGACTCCTGCGAGATGGCGCCCGGCTGACGCCGGACCACGGCGTCGATCAGCACCATGGCCGGCAGCTCGCCTCCGGAGAGGACGTAGTCGCCGATGCTGATCTCGTCGTCGATGAAGTGCTCGCGGATGCGCTCGTCGACGCCCTCGTAGTGGCCGCAGACGAGGATCAGGCGCTGCTCGCCAGCCAACTCCTCGACTACTCGCTGCTTGAGCAGGCGGCCCTGGGGAGAGAGGAGGATGACGCGTCCTCGGGGTTCCACCGAATCACGCACGGCCTCGATTCCCGCGGCAAGGGGCTCCGGCTTCATGACCATTCCCGGCCCGCCGCCGTAGGCGTAGTCGTCGACCACAGAGTGCTTGTCCGTGGCCCAGTCGCGGATGTTGTGCAGCCGCACGTCCGCCACCCCGGACGCCAGCGCACGCCCGATGATGCTGGCGTTCAGGACCGCGGGGAACATCTCCGGGAACAGGGTCAGGATGTCGATGCGCATGGCTCTAGAAGAGATGGTAGCGGATTCGGACCCTCGGGCGGCCGACGGCCACCCCGGCCACGGGATGCCTGGCGGAAGCCGCGCCGCCCGCTAGGGTGCTGCGCCCGCGGCGGGCGCGAGGGCGCGCAGCTTCGTCACGACACGCGGCAGCACTTCCAGCAGGCGGTCGATGTCCGCTTGCGTGTTGTCCTTGCCAATGCTGATGCGGAGACTGCCGCGTGCGAGGTCCGCGGGCACCCCCATGGCCGTCAGGACGTGCGAGGGCTCGAGCGAGCCGGTGGTGCAGGCGGAGCCGCTGCTCGCGGCGATTCCGTTGAGGTCGAGCTGGATGAGCACGGCCTCACCTTCGACGCCTTCGATGCAGCAGCTGTAATTGCCCGGCAGGCGCTTGTCGGGAGCCCTGGGGCCGGTGAGGCGGACACCCGAAAGCCGCTGCGGCAGCTCCGCCCAGAGGTAGTCCCGCAGCCGGCGCACGTGGGCGACGCGCTGTTCGCGCTCCTCGTAAGCCAACTGCAGCGCTTTCGCCAGGCCTACGGCGCCGGCGACGTTCTCGGTGCCGGCGCGGCGGTTGCGCTCCTGGCTGCCGCCGAGCACCTGGCCCACGAACGGCGTCCGCGAGCGCACGTAGAGGGCGCCGATGCCCTTCGGGCCGTAGACCTTGTGGGCCGTGAGGGTGAGGAGGTCGACCCCGAGGTGGTCGACATTGAGGTCGAGGATGCCGGCGGCCTGGACCGCATCGGTGTGGAAGGCTATGTGCCGGTTCGCCTCCTTGGTGACGGCAACGAGCTCGCGGAGCGGCTCGATCGTCCCCACCTCATTGTTCGCGTACATGATCGAGACGAGCGTAGTGTCCGGGCGTATCGCCCGGCGCAAGTCTTCAGGGTCGACGAAGCCCTCACGGTCGACCGGGAGGTAGGTAGCCTCGAAGCCTTCGCGCTCGAGCTGCTCGACGGCGTGGAGCACGGCGTGGTGCTCGATGGCGCTGGTGATGATGTGGCTGCCGCGGTTGCGGGCGGCGAACGCTACGCCGCGAATGGCGGTGTTGTCCCCCTCGCTGCCGCCGCTGGTGAATATCACCTCGTTCGGCCTTGCTCCGAGGACGCCGGCCACGGTACGACGCGCCGCCTCCAGCGCCTTTCGTGCCTCGCGGCCCTCGTAGTAGATGCTGGAGGGATTGCCCCAGTCGATCTGCAGATAGCGCACCATCACTTCGACGACGCGGCCGTCGATTGGCGTGGTCGCGGCGTGGTCGAGGTAGACGCGCCGGTCTTCGTTCACGTATATAGGCTAGTCCGCCGCTCGGCTCGCGGCTAGTCGGAGCCGTCCGGCATTAGCCTCTTCGCTCCCGGGCGGCGAGCGCGGCCTCGACCGCCGCCTCCGCCAGGGGAGCGAAGCATTCGTCGGGCACCGGGAAGACCGAACTGATGTTGATCTCGCAGAGGACGTAGGTGTCCTCGCCGGACGCCGTCCTGGGGCCCAGGAGGAAGTCGGCGTCCCAAATGGCGGGAAGCTCCTCCGCGGTCAGGCCACAGAGCCGCCGCATCTCGTCGATCCAGCCGGACTCGAGCTTAGACTTGAGGTCCTGGAACTCCGGCTTCTCAGGCCCGTAATAGAGGCGGGGTGGCGCCGCGGAGGCCTCGTAGCTACCCGGCGGGGGCGGCAGGAGGGCGGTAACGAACTGGTGGCCGAAGCCCGCGACCCGGTCGTTCACCTGATAGCAGCGGATCATGCCCTCGCCGAGGCGCGCCTGATAAGGCTGGTCGACGACGCAGCCGCCGCGTTCAAAATAGTGCGAGCAGCGCCGCAGGAAGTCCCCGAGGCGCATCGTCTCGAGGCGGCTGCCGCGGGCGGCATGCATCACCTCGACCTCCGGGTCCCACCGGCTGGCGCTCGTGTCGAGGAGAGTCAGCTTCCACACGCCTTCGCCGCCGTTCCCGCGGTTCCGCTTGACCACCCTGGATCCGGCCGCCAGGCGTAGGAGCAAGCCCTCGCGCATCTCATCGAGCGTGTTGTAGAGGTGCGTCTCCGTACCCCACGCCATTTCCCTGGTCTTCACGAGGACGTCTTTGGCGCCCATCTTCAGGATTACCTCCGGGTGGGCGCTAACCCAGACGCCTCCGTCGGCGACCTCTCGTAGGAGCGGGTCGAGGACGGACCGGTCCCGGCCGCCGCCAAGCGGGTCGACCCATACCAGGACGCCGTCGAGGCCCAGCAGTCGCCGCCGCACGTCCTCCGCGGCCTCTTCGGCGAAAACGACCGGCACGGCGGCAGCACCTAGCCTCGCGAGCTCTTCGAAGACACGGTGCAGGCGGGCGGTCTCCGGCGTGACCGGAGACTCGGGCTCGCCGCGCCAGAGTACGCCGATACGCACTGGCCGGTCTGAGTGGGCCACGCGAGCCTCCTGGTGGGCAGAGGGGAGATTATAGCCTGCGCCGCGCCCGGGCCCGCGCGAGACAAGGTAGAGGTGGCCAGGCAGGCGAGGGCGGGCACGGCCTTCAGCACCGGCAGAGTAGGGCCTTTTAAGCATGTTTAGCACGAAAAACGTAGAATGTCTGCGTGGACAACACGCGCACGAAGATTCTCGACATCCTCAGACGGCGGCGGGAGGCGACCGTCGAGGAGTTGACGAAGGCGCTGGAGCTGGCGCCGGCAACGGTACGGCGCCACCTCGACATCCTCCAGCGGGACGGCTACGTGAAGGTGCGTGCCGTCCGGCGCGAGACCGGCCGGCCCCATTACGCCTTCTCGATCACTGAGGCGGGTGAGGAGCTCTTCCCGCAGCACTACGTGCGCATCACCAACCGCCTGGTCGACGAGATCATGGACCTGGCGCCCGCCGATACCTCAGGCAGGTCCGGCCGCGAGCTGGCCGCCGTCATCTTCGAGCGCATGGCGCAGCGCATGGCACGCGCCTATGCGCCGCGCGTGAACGGCGCTACCGTGGCGGAGCGAGCCCGCCAGGCGGCTCAGCTGCTCGCGGACGAGGGCCTTACCCTGGAGGTCGAGGAGCGCCCCGGCGGCGAGGTACTCCTCCTCGGGCGGGGCTGTCCCTGTCAGCGCCTCGCCGCGCGTGACATCGACGTCTGCTCGCACGACCGGAAGCTGCTCTCGGAGCTGCTGAAGGCGGATGTAGAGCCGTGGCCTGACACCGGCGGCGCGTACTGCGCCTACGTGGTCCGGGAGCGCGCCAGGGCGGGCGGATGAGCCGAGGGGCCGGCTGCCGCGCTTGTAATAATCGGGCGCTGCCGTATACTTAGATTTGACTTCGGAAACTCCGATGCAGTCGCGGCCGCGTGCCGCGTGGGAGGATCGAATGGTAACCGAACCGGCAATCGTGACCGTCACCGAGAAGGCCGCCTCGAAGGCGAAGACCATCCTCGCCGAGCGCGGCATCGAGAACGGCGCCCTGCGCGTGTTCGTGGTCGGCGGCGGCTGCTCCGGCTACCAGTATGGCATGGCCATCGCCCGCAACCGCGAAGAGGGCGACATCGCCATCGAGGCCAACGGCGTGACGATCCTGGTCGACGAGGAGAGCGCCCCTCTGCTCGCCGGCGCTGAGGTTGACTACGTCGAGGACCTGATGAAGAGCGGCTTCACGATCTTCAACCCGAACGCGGTCAAGAGCTGCGCCTGCGGCTCCAGCTTCCAGACGGCAGATGGCTCCGGCCAGGCGAGGGCCTGCTGCTAGGCAAGCGGTCAGCCTTTCAGCGCTCAGGCTTTCAGCATTCAGCGCCCCCGTTCCGGGGCGCTGTTGCTTTGTGCTTCCAGGCCTTCGTCCCGTTTGCCTGAAATGCCCGGATGCCACATGCCTGCATGCCCGAGTGTGGCACAATCTCAACACCATCCTGGCAACTCGAGAGAGGAGCAGCCCTCATGAGCGCATGGATCGTCGTCGGGTCACCGGAGAACTTCGAGATAGCCCGCAGCCGCGGGTTCGACATGTTCGGCTTCAAGAGCACGCGGCGGCGCGAGTCGGCGGAAATGAAGCCCGGCGACAAGCTCGTCTTCTACCTCACCGGCGTGATGAAGTTCGGCGGCATCGCCGAGGTGAAGTCGGAAGTGTTCGAAGACCACACACCCGTGTTCAAGTCGGCAAAGAAGCCGGGCGAAGACTACCCCTTCCGCGTCAGGACGGTGCCCGACCGCATCCTGGACCGCGACCAGTGGCTGGACGTCAAGGAGTTCGCCCCCCGGCTGGACCTCACGCGCCGGCGCGGCGAGCACTGGCGCCTCGCCTTCCAGGGCAACCTCCACAAGATCAGCGACGCCGACTACGAGCTGATCTCGAAGGAAGTCGACGAAGCGCTGCGCAAGGTGCCGGCCTAGGGCCTTTCGGCGGTGGCCCCGGCGTCGGCTAAGGCACCGCCGGACGGCGGCCGTCAGAGCCTCCATCGGTCTAGCGTTGGGCCCACCCCGAGGGAAAGCAGGGCGAGAAACACTGTACGGTATCCTGAATTAATGGCTTCGACGACAGAGCCGGCGAGCGACGTCGCTCCCGCGTTCCTGAAGGCAATCGAGACCCGCGTCCTCCTGGCGGACGGCGCGACAGGCACCGTCCTGCACGAGCGCGGCGTGCCGACCGACGCCTGCCTGGAGCTGGCGAACGTCGAACGGCCGGAGCTGGTGCGCCAGCTGCACCTCGACTACATAAACGCCGGCGCCGACATCATCCAGACGAATACCTTCGGCGCAAACCGCGTCCGCCTGCAGGCTTTTGGCCTGCAAGACCGCGTGGGTGAACTCAACGCGGCCGGCGTCCGGCTGGCACGCGAGGCCGCAGCAAGCGCCGGGCGCCGCGTGTTCGTCGCTGGCGACGTCGGGCCCTTGGGCGAGCCGCTGCCGGACGCGGAGGCGCGCGAAGCTTTCGCGGAGCAGATGCGTGCCCTTGCTAACGCCGGGGTCGACCTCCTTCTCCTGCAGACCTTTACCTCTCTCTCCGAGGCCACTCTGGCGGTGCGCACCGCCCGCGAAGTGGCGCCCGATCTGCCCGTGGTCGCCGAGATCAGCTTCGGCGCCGACTTCAAGACCGCGGACGGCCACAGCGGCCAGGAGGCGGCCGTGGCCCTGAGGTACGCCGGGGCGGACGTTGTCGGCGCGAACTGCGGCGAGGGACCGGCAGCCGTGCTGCGCCTGGTGCGGGAGATGGCGGACGTGGAGGGACTGCGGCTGGTGGCGCAGCCGAGCGCCGGACGGCCGACGCTGGTGCAACGGCGCGTGGTGTACCAGGCGGACGCGCAGTACATGGCCGACCACGCTCGGCGCTACGTCGAGGCGGGGGCGGTGATCGTCGGCGGCTGCTGCGGCACCTCCCCGCGGCACATCGGCGCCATGAAGAGGGCGCTGGAGGCGCCCGCGCCGGCCGTCAGCGTCGTGGCAGCGCCGGAGACGAAGCCCGCGGCGGCGCCCGGGACTCTGCGTCAAAAGCTCTCGGCCGGCAAGTTCGTCATCAGCGTCGAGATCGACCCGCCGAAGGGCCTGGCAGTGAAACGCACGGTCGAAGCGGCCAGGTTGATGAAGGCCGCAGGGGCCGACTGCGTGAACGTCGGCGACAGCCCGATGGCCGAGGTGCGCATGAGCGCCATCGCCATGGGGTCCATCCTGCGCCAGCAGGCGCAGGTCGAGGTCGTCGTGCACTGCTCGCCGCGCGACCGCAACATCATGGCCCTGCAGTCCGACCTCATGGGCGCGCACGCCCTGGGCATCCGCAACATCCTCTGCGTCAAGGGCGACCCTCACGCCCTGGGCAGCTACACGAACGCCGCCGCGGTCTGGGACGTGAACGCTCTCGGCCTGATGCGCATCCTCAAGGGCTTCAACGCCGGCCACGACGCGATCGACAAGCCGGTACGGCCGGCCACGAACTTCTTCATCGGGGCGGCGGTAAACCCCAGCGCCGAGGATGTCGATGCTGAAGTTAAGCTGGTGCGCCGCAAGGTGAACGCCGGCGCGGAGTTCATGATGTCGCAGGCCGTGTTCGACCCCGGCACGCTGGAGCGCTTCCTCGCGAAGCTGGGCGAGCCCCCGATCCCGATCATCCTCGGCCTCTGGCCGATCCAGTCCGCGCGCCAGGCCGCTTTCCTCAACGACCGCATCATGCCGGTGCCGGCTTCCCTCCGCGGCCAGATCGAGAAGGCAGGAGACAGCGCGGGCGAGCTGGGCTTAGAGCTGACGGCGCGCCTGCTGGAGAAGGTCCGGCCTATGGTCCAGGGCGTGTACTTCATCCCTTCCTTCGGCCGCTTTCAAGGCATCGCCGACCTCGTGGCCCTGGCGAGGCGGCTGTGAGGCTCAGGAGCGCCCTGATCGCGCTCGCCGCCGGCGCGGCGTTGGCCGCGTCTTGTTCAGACGGCTCCGTCCCGGTAGGCACGCCGCCACCGGCGCCTGAGGCGACCCCGGCGCCCCTGTTCGACGACTTCGGCCTCGTCGGGCGGCCGCAGAATCGCGCCGGTATCGGCGACGTCGAGCTCGTGTTCGACCGCTACGAGAGCAGCCGCGCGGACATGATCGAGCTCTACCGGGCGCAGGCCTGGTTCAAGGACGGACTTACTCGCGATGAGGCACTTTTCGTCGAGCGGGGGCTGACCTTCGTGGCCAAGTACGACGGCCCGCGGCGAGCCCGGATCGACCGTCAGACCGTCGAGAGGAAGCTCTACAAGTACGAGCGCGTGAAGGTGCGCGAGGGAGAGATCGAGCTCCTGCTGATCTACCGCGCCGGCCAGGACGCCGACCGCGAGATGACGATCCTGAAGCAGGTGATCCCCGTGCTGGAGTCGCTCATGGACGTGCAGTTCCCGGAGCGAGTCCTTACGGTGGTGAACGGCGACTTCGAGATCAACGACTTCAACGAGGGGCAGTTCATCCGCATCGCCGACTGCTGCGAGACGGCGCCCTTCATCCTGGCCCACGAGCTGGCGCACGCCTACTGGTCGATCGGGCCATCGTGGCTGAACGAAGGCATGGCCGACCTGTACGCCAATTTCACGCTGGAGGAACTGAACCGCCAGTCGCCGCCGGGCTGGCGCCGCGTATCGGTCGACCTCGACAGCTACTACAGGAGCCGGAAGGCAGCGGTGGAAAGCCGCTTCCCGGACCTCACGCTGCCGCGCCGCCTGGCTTCGAACGGCCTCTACGAAGCCGCGGACGTATTCTTCCTGGACATCCGCTCAGTCATCGGCCCGGAAGCCTTCTTTGCCGCGGCGCGGGAGATCTACCTGGCCTCCGATTTCGGCCGCTACATCCTGCGCGAAAAGCGCATCCAGGACATCTTCTTGAAGCACGCCCAGGGCGCGGCCCGCGACCAGGTGATGGCGCTCTTCAACCGCCAGGTCTGGGGCGACAACGGCGAGCGCTATCGCCAACTGCACGAGCTCGAGGGCTCCTAGGCGCCGGCCTGCTCGCGCAGGCGGCGGGCCTGCACCAGGTGCTCGAGGTCGTGCTCGTGCACTTCGCGGACGATCTCGCGGATTGAGGTGCGGCCGCGATGGGGATGGATGCCGCAGCGCTCCCAGTCGTCCTCGTCGAGGGCGCGCAGTAGCCACACCGTCTCCTCGCGCTCGGACTCCCACTCGTACAGGAGCTTCGGCAGGGGCTCGGAGCGGTAGTCGTGCTCGTAGGGCAGGACGTCGACAGGTTCGTAAGGCAGCCGGGGCTCGCGCTCCCGGGCAATGAGTTCGATCTGGCGGCGGTACATGCGCTCGGCGTCCCGCAGGTGGGCGGCGACCTCCTTGAGACACCACTCGCCCTCGGCGGGCCGGCGGCGAAGCTCGCGCTCCGGCAGGCCGTAGAACAGCGCGCCGATCTCACCAGCCGCCTCGCGCACGGCCTTCAGCAGCCATCGGCGCTGGTCCGTTTCGACGCCGTAGTTCACGCGTCGATTCTAGGACGCCGCCGCCAGCCTGCCTAGCGTAGGGCTCAGGCCGCGCGCCGGCTCTCTTCGCGAGCCGGCGCCAGGAAGCTAATCTGTCCCTCCCGGTACAGCGCGACCAGCGCGTCCACGACGCGGGGGCTGAACTGGCTGCCGGCGCCGGCTACAACCTGCGCCAGCGCCGCCTCTGCCGGCATGCCGCCGCGGTATACCCGGTCGTAGACCATGGCGTCCATCGCATCGGCCACGGCAGCGATGGCAGCGGGAAGCGGTATTTCGTCGGCCACGAGCCCGTCAGGGTAGCCGAAGCCGTCCCAGCGCTCGTGGTGCCAGCGCGCGGCCTGGGCCTGGAGCGCGAAACCGGCGTGGGCACTGAGCAGCTCGTAACCCCAGACGGTGTGACGACGCATGGTCTCCCACTCGGATTCGGAGAGCTGCAGCGGGTTCGAGAGGATTCGCGCGGGCACGAGATACTTGCCGACGTCGTGGAGCATCGCGGCGAGGCCGATTTCCTCAGCCTGCTCCGGCGGCTGGCCGAGCTTCAGGGCCAGCTTCTCGGCCAGGTCGCGCAGGCGGACGAAGTCGTGTGAAGGGAAGCCAGCGTGCGCGTCGGCGACGACCGCCATCAGGCGGACGCCCTCGCGGCGGTCGGCCTGCAACGCCTTGACCCGCCGCTTCAGGTCGTCGAAGCGGTCCGGCAGGATCGCAAGATAGGCGACCTGGCCCGCGATGCCCATGAGCAACTGAGCGTCAGCGGCGCCGAAAGCACGTGGTCGCTCGCTGCCGGCGGTGATCGAGCCGACGAGGCGGCCCTCCCAGAAGAGCGGCGCTACTGCGGCAGACCTGATGCCGAGGAAGCGGCTTACGTCCCTCTGGTCTTGCGT
>DATLYJ010000043.1 GCA_035574915.1 Dehalococcoidia bacterium
AAGGGTCCGGCTGTTCGCCGGTTAAAGCGGCACGCGAGCTGGGTTCAGAACGTCGTGAGACAGTTCGGCCTCTATCCGGTGTGGGCGCAGGAGAATTGAGAGGAGCTGTCCCTAGTACGAGAGGACCGGGATGGACGGACCTCTGGTGTGTCGGTTGTCTCGCCCGAGGCACTGCCGAGTAGCCAAGTCCGGAGGGGATAAGCGCTGAAAGCATCTAAGTGCGAAGCCCACCTCAAGATTAGTTCTCCCACTGCATAAGCAGGTAAGGCCACCAGTAGACCACTGGTTTGATAGGCGCCAGGTGTACAGACAGCAATGTCTTTAGCTGAGGCGTACTAATGGCCGAGGGCTTGACCTACATTAATGTTCACGCATCATCAGGTGATGTCTGCTAACATGAAGGCAGGCAGGAAGCCAGCGTCGACTGTTCAGGATGGGCGTTGGAATATTGACTCTGGACTTTGGGCTCAAAAAGTCCAGAATCGAAACTCCAACTCCCAACGGCGTCGCGGGATGGAGCAGCGGTAGCTCGTCGGGCTCATAACCCGAAGGTCGTGGGTTCGAATCCCACTCCCGCCACCAACAAACGAAGCGCCCCTCGAAAGTCGAGGGGCGCTTTCTTCATGGGCGCGGAAGCCGTTAGCCGAGATTCGCCGGAGGGCCGATGGTTGCGGCCTCCGGGCCGAACTTCTCGACATAGAGGGGATGCACTTCCTTCCAGCCAATCGCCTCCTGTCGGACTTCCGGCGAGCCGGAAAGGTGCGCCGCAAGCCCATCGAGGCAGACGTGCCAGCCGGCGCCATCGCGGGCACCCTTCCCGCGCTCCTCCAGGACGTCGGTCAGCGTGAGCTCAGTGCCTTCGGGAACCGAACGCAAGGCGATGCGGACGATGTCCCTGCCCCAGAGGAACTCGACGAGCCGTGGCGGATCGAAGGCAAGCATCCTGCCTTCGAATGGCGCGGCCTGCCCGCCAGGGAAGGCGAACCGCAACAGCGCGCCCGCGGCGCGCTCGCCCTCGATGGTGGTCGGGAACCAGTGTGAAAGGTGGGCGGGTTCGGTTACGGCCCTCCAGACCTGGTCGATTGGCCGCGGGAACACGCGTTTGAAGTGGAGGCGCCAGCGTCCGTCGGCGCCCTGGTCCATCGTCCCGTACGCAAGGTCATCCCTCATCTTTTCGGTCCTCCTCCATCGCGCTGAGGTAGCGCTCCAGGTCGCCGAGGCTTTCAGCCCACATCCGCCGATACGGCTCGAGCCACAGTTCAATATCTCGCAGTGGCTCCGGGCGTACGCGGTAGAAGCGACGCTGGGCGTCGGCGCGCACGTCGACCAGGCCCGCGTCTCGAAGCACGCGAAGGTGCTTCGAGACCGCCGGCTGGCTCAGAGCCAGTTCGCCCACCAACTCACCGACAGGCCTCTCCTTCACCCGAAGGAGGTCGAGGATCCGTCGGCGATGTGGCTCGGCAAGGGCCTCGAACACGGGCGCGCTCATGTCGCCTTACATTACTGGCAGGCTATATAACTGTCAAGGAATGAATACGCCTGCCGAAATGGTGCAAGCCATCATCGTGGTATGATTTCTGCCATGAAGGGTACCATTGACAAGGCTGGAAGATTGGTCATCCCCCGCGCCTTGCGCAATCGGATCGGTCTTGCCGCTGGCGGCGAGGTGGAGATTGAAATCGAGGGCGCCGGAATCCGCATCCAGCCCGTTGCCGGCGGTCAGCTTCGAGAAGAGGGTGGCTTGCTGGTCATCTCCGCGGCCGGCGAGCTTATCGATGATGCCCATGTGCGTGAGCTGATGGATGCTGATCGACACGGGCGCTGACGCAAACGATGCCGTCCTGCTTGACACCAGCACGGCTATCGCGTTGGTGGTCGAGGACCATGAGGCTCACTCCCAAACCCTGAACGCGCTTCGCGGACGCCGCCTGGGACTTGCTGGCCATGCGTGGTTCGAGGCGTTCTCCGTACTGACGCGGCTGCCTCCCGGCCTGCGCCTGTCCCCGGCCGATGCCCTGCGGGTGCTGACGGCGAACTTCCCCGCATCGGCGTTTCTGGGCGAGACCGAGGCCTCAGCCCTGGCCCGGGAGATCGCTCCGCTGGGCATCTCCGGCGGGGCCGTCTATGACGCGCTCGTGGGCGCAGCCGCGAGACAGCACGGCCGGCGATTGGCCTCACGGGATCGGCGCGCACTGGCGATCTACGAGGCGCTGGGTGTCGAGACCGAGGCTATCGCCTGACCCGCCGACCCATCCAGGCGTGCCGTAGCATTTGCCTGTGAACTTACTTCTGCGCAGGTCGATAGCCCTGGCCGCTGCCCTGACGATGGCAGCCTGCTCGGGCGGTTCCGGCTTCCAGGCACAGCCCACTCAGCCGGCCGCGGTCACCGAGCCCGCGAGGGCCACGGCCCACCCCACACCGCCGCCCTCGCCCGTTCCGACGCCGACGCCGGTCGACGTCACAACCCTCCCCATAATCGACGCCCACTTCCACGCCGACCTCTCCTGGGACATCGATGCTTTGCTGCGGCTGATGGACAATCTCGGCGTCGCGATGGCCGGGAGCGGGGGGCAGTCCAACCTCGCCGGCCTGCGATTCGTCGAGCGCAGCGGCGCCCGCTTCTTTGCCTTCGCCCCTACCGACCGCATCCATGCCCTCAACCTGGCCGAGGGCGGGCGTAGCTGGCGCCTGGAGAGCGAGGCGACTCTGCGCGAGGTCGAACGTCTCGAGCGCGGGCTCGAAGCAGGTTGCTTCGACGGCATAGGCGAGGTGCTGGTGAATACGCTCTCCAGCCATCGCGCGCGGCAGGTGCGCTTGCCGGCGGACTCGCCGCTCATGCAGCGCCTGTGGTCGCTGTCGGCGCGCTATGGCGTGCCGCTGAGCGTGCACATGGACGCCGAGCCGGTGTCCGTGGCGGAGATGGAGCGACTTATCTCGTCGGACCGGGCGGGCGTGTGGGTGTGGGCCCACAGCGGCTGGTACGCGACGCCCTCTCTGCTGCGCCGCCTCCTCACGGAACACTCCAACCTCCATCTGGAGCTGTCGTTCCGAGACAGCCTGCGGAGTTTTGCGCCCGTGGACTCCGGCGGCCGGCTGCGGCCTGAGTGGAAGGAGCTGATGGAGGAGTTCCCGGACCGCTTCCTGCTGGGGACGGACGTGCTCTCGCCCAGCGCTGAGGAGTACCGAGCGCTGGTGAGCCTCTGGCGCGGCGTCCTCCGTGACCTGACGCCGGAGACGGCGGTCAAGGTCGCTTACGGGAATGCGAAGCGCATCCTCAAGCTCGGCTCGCGGGAGGGCGCCGGGGCGGAGGCAACCCGCTGCCTGGCTCTGGGGCTGTGATGCGAGGCGTTAGGGTGCCTTGACACCTCTCGGGGCCGAAGCGACGATCGCCGCCGATGGCGCGGGAAATAACCTATGACGACTTAGTCGCGACGGCTCGGCGCCTGCGAGGGGCGCAGCTGCCGACCATTGGCGGGAGGGCTGCGTTCAGGGTCGACGTCGATGGTCGTCGCATTGTCTGCACACCCAGATCCGGTAAGCCACGAATCCTTGGGCCGGACAACGCGGATGTGTTGAAGGCGTACAACATGACCCGAAGCAGGCGGCCTGGGCAGTACACCAGCCTGACCTGGAATTCCGCCTGCTTCCTGGCTCTGATACGGGAATTCGAGACTCAGGCGTAGCCCCGGCGCCGTGCGCTACAGCCCGCGCTCCGCGCGCCAGCGCCTGATCCACGCCGCGTGCGCCGCCTCGTGCGTGCTGCGAAGGGCGGCTTCGCGGTAGTGGGCGTCGTCAAGCCCGCGCTCGCTGGCCGACATGATCGCCGCCAGTAGGCGCTCTCTCGATACAGCCAGCTCCCAGCGCACCTGCTCCAGGGAGAGAGCCTGCCGCGCCCAGTGGATGAAGCTGTTGAGCACCTCGGTCTGCTCCTCATCCATGTGCGGCCATGCGGACTCGAACCCGGCCGATATGCGCGCCACTTCGGCGGTGCGGATGTCGTCCCAGAAGGCGATGTGGGCCAGGTGGTCCTTTACCGACCAGCCGTCGAGGGACGGCTCGGTCGCCTGGCCCTCGTCCAGGCCATCTAGCGCGGCCAGGAGTTCACGTCGCGTGGCCCTGTAGTGCTCCAGCAGGGATTCCCGGTCCTCGGCCATGCGTCTCCTCTGGGTGACGCCTAGGGTGACAGGCGGAACGGCGGGTAGCGGTCCGTCGCCAGGATGAAGGCATAGGCGGTGACGCGGTTAGCCCAGCGCAAGACGCCCTCGGCGAAGTCGAAGAGCCCGCGGGGATACCGTCCCGTGAACAGGACGGCGAACCAGGCGATGACCGCCACGACCACGAGGGCAACCAGCAGGAAGAAGAGGGCTATGTAGTGCGGGATGGCAAGGAGCCACTTGACCAGCGGCAGCCAGCGGTTGAGGTCGTTTGCCACGTCCGGGTAGGGGATCTCCAGGTGCACCGACTGCTCTTCGTCGGTCGAAGGGTACTTGTCGTCCATGAGGAGAACGTAAGCGCCCACCCGGCTGCTGAAGCGGGATAGCTCGAGGTTCCAGTCGAACCACCAGCGTGGATATTTCTGGCGGAAGAGGATCATCAGGAGCGGCGCGAAGAAGAGGATGCCCCCGGCGGCGACGACTCCGCCCTCCCCGGCCTGGCCGTTGCCGAAGCGCGCGTACTCGCCACCTGATACCGCGGCGAGCACGATGGCGATAGGTATGACGGCGAAGATGCGGAACGCGCTCGACACGCGGTCGAGTTCGCGTTCCGGGTAATCGACCGAGAATCTCACGGGGTATTGGTCTTGAGCCTGCATGCCCCAATCCTCCAACCTGACTCCGCGACGTCAACGGGGTCCGCCGCAGGTGACAATACTACTCCCGTTCGGGAGGTCGATGGGCCCCTACTTCACCCGCGGGAGCGAATGGGCATGAACGAACGCGAGCTCGAGTTCCTGGAGAAGAATCACACGGCGGCAATGATCACTTTGCGGCCGGATGGCGCTCCTCACGCGGTGCGCGTGTCCGTTGCCCTCGTGGATGGGAAGGTCTGGAGCTCGGGCACCCCGGCCCGGCGCCGCACGGCGTACCTCCGCCGCGACCCGCGCGCGACTCTGTTCGTCTTCGACACCGGGCCCGGCGCAAGCTGGCGCTGGCTTACCCTGGAGGCCCGCGTGCGAATTCTCGAAGGCCCGGGCCTTCCGGAGCTGAGCGCCCGTCTCTTCGAGACCATTCAGCGCAGCCTGGACCGACCGCCCGGATCAGGCCATCTGTTCTGGGAAGGGACGGAGCGGCCGCTGGACGAATTCCTGCGCATCATGCGAGAGGAGCAGCGACTCATTTACGAGTTCGATGTCCTGCGCACCTACGGCATGTTCTGATGCTTCTCATGACACAAACGTTCTGGTAGTGTATCGTCTCCTGCATCGTGGGAGCAGCCTCTCGTATCCTGCCCTCTCCGATCGCCCGCCTGGCCGAGCGCCAGGAGTGGAAGTTCTTCGCGGTCCTACCGAAGGCGGACCGGGCGCTGGCCGCGGCCTGGTGGCTAGCAGTCCTCCTCCGCGGGGCCCTTCCGGCCATCTTCGGCATCGCCATGGGCGTCCTGGTGGCTGCGGTCCAGCGGGGCGACGACCTGGCGGCGCCCCTCGCCTTCATGGGCGCCGTTTTCGTCACCCTTCAGGTGCTCACGCCGGTGCACCAGGCGGTCAGCGTCAACCTCGGCGACCGCACGGCCGCATGGCTTTACGACAGGCTCACGGAGGCTACGCTGCGCCCGCCGGGCCTCGGGCACCTCGAGGACCCGGAGCTGACGAGCGACCTTACAGTCGCGCGCGAGTTCGACCTTGGAATGACCGGCCCGCCGCTTTCGATCTCGATGGACTTCATCGCGGCCGGGCTGGTGGAGCTCACTGCCGGACTCGCCTCGGTGCTAATACTCGCCGGCTACGCCTGGTGGGCGCCCATCGTGCTGGGCGGCGCCTGGGTCTCGACCCACTGGCTGCTGCGCGAGAGCGCTATCTGGCGCGACCGCAACACGGACGAGGTGCGCGCGGCCCAGCGGGACTCCGAATACGCCTACCGCCTCGCGGTGGACCCGCCGGCAGCGAAGGAGCTGCGCCTCTTCGGGCTGGCGGGATGGGTCTTGCAGCGCTTCATAGAACGGCGGACACGCCTCCACCGCCTCCAGTACCAGGCGACGCGCCTGCGGCAGAAGCCGGTGGTCTGGTGCCTGCTGCTGATCGCCGGCGCCAACGCGCTCGTCTTCTGGTCGCTGGCCGGGGACGCTGCGAGCGGGTCGCTGGAGCTAGGGTCGCTGGTCGTCTTCGCTCAGAGCGCCATCGGGTCTTCGTTGATCGCTTTTGGCGGGCTGAACTGGGCGCTGGATGGGTCGTCGGCACCTGTGGCCGCAGTGCTCCGACTCCAGGACAAGATGGCCAGCGCCGGCGCGCTGGCCCCGGGCCGCCTAGACGCGTCCGGAAAGCCGCAGCGCGAGGTGCGGTTTCGCAATGTGAGCTTCGCCTATCCCTCCGGCGGCGCGGCTGTGCTCCAGGGCCTGGACCTGACCATCCCCGCGGGGACCTCTCTCGCTATCGTTGGCCAGAATGGCGCCGGCAAGACAACGCTGGCGAAGCTGCTCTGCCGCCTCTATGACCCCCAGGAGGGCGCCATCGAGGTCGATGGCGCGGACCTGCGCGAGTTCGACCTCGCTTCCTGGCGCTCGCGGGTCGCGGCCGTGTTCCAGGACTTCATCCGCTTCGAGCTCCCCTTGCGGGACAACGTGGCGCCCGCAGGCGCGCCGGAGGCGGCCATTCAGGCCGCGCTCGCGAAGGCGGGTGCGGCTGGCCTTGCCGGCCTCGACCAGGTACTGGCCAAGGGTTACGACGGCGGCACCGACCTTTCGGGTGGCCAGTGGCAGCGGGTGGCGCTGGCGCGCGCACTGTGTGCCGTCGAGGCAGGCGCCGGTGTCGTCATCCTGGATGAGCCGACCGCCCAGCTGGACGTCCGCGGTGAGGCGGAGATATTCGACCGCATCCTCGAGGCGACTCGTCATTGCACGACGATCCTCATCTCCCACCGCTTCTCGACGGTGCGGCACGCCGACCGTATCTGCGTGATCGAGCACGGGCGCGTGGTCGAGTTGGGCACGCACGAGGAGCTTATGCAGCTCGGCGGCCGTTACCGCACGATGTTCGACCTCCAGGCGCAACGCTTCTACGCCGACGAGGACGAGGAGGGCATGGTCTATGACGTCCTCTCCTGAGCTTCGGAAGCGCTCCCTGGACGAGCTGCCACCCGCCATCCCGGCAATGTGGCGCCTGTGCAAGCTCGGCTTTCGCCATGAGCCCTGGCTCATGGCCTCGGCGTTCCTGCTCGCCCTCCTGGCAGCGCTGCCGGACGCGCTGCTGGCGTTGTGGTTGAAGTTCCTGGGTCAGGGCGTGCTGGAGGGAGACGACACTTTGCTGCGCGTCGCCGCCCTCGGGCTGGCCGGGTCCGCGACGGCAACGTGGTTCCTGCGCACGGTGAGCACCCGGGTGCAGCGCACCTTCCGCGACCGCGTGACGATCGCGCTCGAGTCCCACGTGGCGCGGCTGCAGGCTTCGGTCACGACCATTGCTCACCAGGAGCGGCCCGACTACCTCGATCGCCTGTCCGTGCTGCGCGACCAGGTCTTTGTCCTGGACCACATGTACATGTCCCTCTTCTCGACCTGCGGCTGGGCCCTGCGCCTAGCCGTGACGGTCTCGTTGCTCGTCTCCATCCATCCCGGGCTCGTCCTCCTGGCACTGTTCGCGCTGCCGACCGTGCTGGCCTCGACCTGGCGGCCGGCGGTCGAACGCGCGGCGGAGGAACGCGGCGCGCAGTCCCGCCGGCTGGCGCAGCACCTCTTCCTAACGGCCACCACGGCACCCCCGGCCAAGGAGGTGCGGGTCGCGGGCATCGGCGAGCGGTTGGCGCGGGAGCGGCGGCAGGCCTGGGAGCGCTGGTACGCGGGCGTCTCGCGCGCCCGCTGGGGCTCGGCGGTGTGGCACACGCTGGCCTGGGCCGTGTTCGGGTCGGCCTACGTTGGCGCCGTCGTCTTCGTGTCCTCGGGCCTGGGGGCGGGCGCGGGTGCCGTGCTGCTCGTCCTTGCCGCCGGCGCCCGGCTCTCGGCCTATATCAGCGCCACCGTGGGCGAGATCGGCTTCCTCAGAGGCATTTGGATGGACGGATCGAAGCGCCTTGCCTGGCTCGAGGACTACGCCGCCTCCATCGCGGCCCGCGCTGACCTGCCGGTGCCGGAGCGCCTGACCGAGGGCATCCGGCTCGACCACGTCTCCTTCGCCTACCCGGGCAGCGACCGCCTGGTGCTCGACGACGTCAGCTTCTCGGTCCCCGCGGGGTCGGTCGTTGCCATCGTCGGCGAAAACGGGGCGGGAAAGACGACGCTGGTCAAACTGCTGAGCAAGTTCTACGAGCCGCTGTCCGGCGAGATCTACGTCGACGGGCTGCCGTTGTCACGCATGGCGGCAGAGGAGTGGCGTTCGCGGCTTGCGGGCGCCTTCCAGGACTTCTTCCGCTTCGAGTTCCGCGCGGCCCAGGCCGTTGGCGTGGGCGACGTGCCCAGGATCGAGGACCGGGGGGCAGTGCTGACCGCGGTCGGACGTGCCGGCGCCGAAGATGTCGTCACCAAGCTCCGCGGCGGGCTGGACTCGCAGCTCGGCGTCACCTGGCCGGACGGCGTGGAGGTCTCGTTCGGGCAGTGGCAGAAGCTCGCCCTGGCGCGCGGCTTCATGCGCGACGAGCCCCTCTTGCTGGTCCTGGACGAGCCGACCGCGGCCCTCGACGCCGAGACAGAGCACGCGCTCTTCGAGCGCTATGCGGCGGCATCACGCGGTTCGGGCAACGGCTCTCCGAACGGCCGCATCACCGTCCTCGTCTCGCACCGCTTCAGCACGGTGCGCATGGCGGACCTCATCGTGGTGCTGGACGGCTCGCGGCTGGTCGAGGTCGGCAGCCACGACGAGCTGATGGCTCACGGTGGCCAGTACGCCGAGCTCTACAGCATCCAGGCTGCCGCTTACCAGTAAACTCGCGCGCCGTGGCTGCAGGCCGTAGAGCGCCCCTGCGGCCGGGCGCGGCGTTGCCCGAAGACGCCCGAGCCTAAGGGCCCAGCGTCCCCGGGTCCCCCGGCCGCAGCTGGGAGGTGAACTTGCGGCCGACGTCCCGCAGGTCGCCCGAAAGGTCGTCGCCTTCGGGCTTGATGCCGTACTTCACCCAGCGGACGAGGTCGTCGAAGGCCCGGACCTGCTCAGCGTTCATGAATGTGCAGTGGCCAGCGGCCCGGATGGCCCGCTGCACCAGGAGGTGAGAGGTGCCGGCCTGCTTCGCGATCTCCAGGTAGCGCTGCTCCAGGACGATTGGCACGAACAGGTCGCCGGTTGTCTTGATCTGCATCACGGGCACCCGGATCTCGCCGGTGAACGGCGCCAGCTCCGCGTACGGCCCCGACCGGTTGCGGAATGACGGGTCGGCGGCCTTGCGGCGGATTCCGCCGAGCTGGGCGTTCGTCAGGCCCAGCCCGGGCGCGATTGTGTAGTTAGTGGCGCTATTGGTCGCCGCCATGGCCACGGGCGAGGCGGTGGGGTCGAACAGCGCCGTCGCGCCGGCGCCGATGTCAGTGTCGCGGAACTGGGCCAGGCCCTCTATGGCGAAGGGCCGCGGGCCGCCGGAGATGTTGATCATCACGCTCGCGAGCTGGCGGCCCGCCTGCGTCGGCGCCGCGACAGTGCCAAGGCGGGAGACTATGCGCGCGGTCTCGGCGCTGCCACCCGTCCGGTAATCGGAGCCCGTGAGGAACTCGGCCGCAGCCGCAGAGGCGGTGAAGAAGTCGAACAGTTCGTAGCCGGCGACGACGCCGCATTCGGAGAGAATGCCGTCGTAGGCTTCAGGATAGAACTCGGCCGAAATCATCGCCACGTGGCCGCCCATGGACGTGCCGTAGAGGTATGTCCGCGAGGGCCTGCCGACGAGGCGCGTGAAGAGGTCCTTTAGCGCCAGGGTGTCCTGCGCCCCGACGCCCGGGACGTAACCGTTGTTGCGGTAGCTGGACGCCGCCCAGGCGTAGCCATTCTCGATGAGATGGGAGCGGATGGGCGGGTTAGAAACGGTGAGCTCCGGCGGTGAGCCCCGAAAGCCGTGCGCATACAGCACCAGCTCTCCGTTCCAGTTCGAAGGCACCTCGATGCGGTAGGCGCCTCCGGAGTACGTGCCGGAGAGCGCCCGCGCTCCCGCGAGCGGTGTGAAGGAAGGGTCAGGGATTACCCACTGGACGTTCCCGGGCCCGGGCAGCGGCGAGAACTGGTGAGGATGGCGCGCCTCCGCTATGGCGCCTGCGTAGAACGTCGCGGCCAGCGCGACGAGGACGGAGAGAGCCAGTGCGCGAGTCCCGAGCAATCGAGTCATGGTGACCCTCCTTCTGGCCGGCGATATTACGACTGCTGCTGCGTGAGGGAAAGACCCTTCTTGCCATTCGTCGCCAATCGCAATAGTTGGCGGAGCCTCGGTGCTACAATGCGGCCGATATGGCGGCCGGTCCCCGTCTCCAGCCGTCGACCTGTGAGGAGGAGCGTCTCTGGTCCTCCGGCAGGCGCTTCGTGGCCGGTGTCGACGAGGTTGGCCGCGGGCCGCTTGCCGGCCCCGTTTACGCGGCGGCGGTCATGCTCGACCCGCGTGCCCGGCCGGCGTGGCTCGAAGACCTGCGCGACAGTAAGGTACTGCTGCCCCCGGAGCGCGAGCGCCTGGCGGAGCTGATCCGGCGCGAGGCCCTCGCCTGGGGACTGGGGTGGGCGACCGCGGCGGAAATCGATGGTTGGGGGATCACGCTGGCTAACCGGATGGCTATGTTCAGGGCGCTCGCGGCGCTCAGGCCCTCGCCCCAGTTCGTGCTCATCGACGGGCCGAGCGGCATCAAGACGCCCCATCCTCAGCGCGCGATCGTCGACGGCGACGCGACCTGCGCTTCGATAGCCGCGGCGTCCATTGTCGCCAAAGTCGCGCGCGACAGTCTGATGTGCGAGCTTGACGGCCTCTATCCCCAGTACGGCTTCGCGAGCCACAAGGGCTACGCCACGCGCGACCACCTGGAGCGCCTTGCGCGCTACGGCGCCTCCCCTCAGCACCGCCGCAGCTGGCCGCGGGTCCAGCTCGCGGTCCAGGGCCGCCTCGATGAGGCTGCGCCGGGCGGGGAGGAGGCCCGGGATGCCCCCTGACCGCCGCCGCAACCGCAGCCTGGGGAACTTCGGAGAGCGCGTCGCGGCCTCTCACCTGGAGTCGCGAGGCTATCGAATCCTCGAACGCAACTGGTCCTGCCGCCAGGGCGAGGTCGATCTAATCGCGACGCGCGGCGACGACCTGGTTTTCGTGGAGGTCCGGAGCCGGAAGGGCGGCGCCTTCGGTACGCCAGAGGAGTCGATCACCGGCCGCAAGCGCCAGCACCTCCTGGACACGATCGCGGCCTACATGGCCGAGCACCCGGACTCTCCGCCGAACCAGCGTATCGACCTCGTCGTCCTCGAACTCGACCGCAAGGGCCGCGTGATGCGCGTCGAGCAGATCGAGAACGCGATCGAGGGTGAGTAGCCCGGCAGGCGGGCGCCTGCGGCGCGCCGACAACGGGTGCGGTAGCCGGACCACGAAGGCAACAGGGCTCGCGGTCCCTGAGCGGGGCCTCGGCGGTGAGGAGGACCAGACAGGGCCGACATCGAAGGGAGGCCGCCATGGCGGCCTCCCTTCGTGTACACCTATGGCATCGGTCAGAAGCCGCCGCCGTTCACGGTGAGGCGCTGGTTCGTGATGTAGCGGCCCTCCTCCGAACACAGGAAGACGACGGCGTTGGCGATGTCGGAGGGCTGGCACACGAAGCCGAAGGGCATGCGTTCGTCCAGCTGGCGCAGGTCCGTGACGCCGGCCGTGAAGTTCATCAATTTCAGCCCCATGTCCGTATCGACCAGGCCCGGGGCGACGATGTTCACGCGGATGCCGTGCTTGCGCTCCTCCTTCGCCAGCGTATGCGCCAGGGCCTCCATCCCAGCTTTGGCGATGTTGTAAGTGACGCCGTTGGCGCCCAGTTGCTGGGCGGCCTGGGAGGAAATCATGATGACGTCGCCGCGGCCGAGGTCTCGCATCGCCGGAACCAGAAGCTGGCACATGTAGAGGCTGCCCATCGTGTGGTGGGCGATCAGCTTCAACACGTCCTCCGGCGGCGTCTCCACCACCAGTTTTCGTCCGACCGCCGCGCTGCCGATGCCCGCGTTGTTCACCAGGATGCTGATGACGCCGATCTCGGCGCGGGCCGCCTCGGCCATCGCCCGGCACTGCTCGAAGTCCGTGACGTCCGCCTGGTAGACGGCGGCCTTCACGCCCGCGCCGCGGCAGGCCTCGGCAACCCGGTGCGCCGCCTCGCGGTTAGAGTTGTAGTTGATGGCGACGTTCACACCCTCTTTCGCGAAGGCAAGCGCAATCGCGGCGCCGATGCCTCTGCTCGCGCCGGTGATCAGCGCCGTGCGTCCGACGAGCCCGTTCATCCGTCCTCCTCGTGTGAAGTGTCGGAACATGCAATAACGGCAGGACGCTCAGGTCAAGGGCGGCGCTGCCCGTCGGCGCGCCCTTGGCTATACTTTTCAGCGCCATGCCGATCTACGAGTATCGTTGCGCCTCCTGCGGCGAGACCAGCAGTCACTTCTTCCGCTCGATTAGCGTTGCGAGGGACCCGGCGTGCCCGCACTGCGGCTCAGCGGCCCTGGCGCGCCTCGTCTCGAAGGTGGCCTACGTCAAGCCGGACGCCGAGCGCATCGCCGGCATCGACACGTCGCGGATCCTTGGCAGCCTCGACGGTTCCGACCCCGCCAGCTTCGAGCGTTGGGCGCGCCGCACCGGCGCCGAGCTCGACTCCGCCCTCGGTACTAACTTCCGGGAGCTGGCCGACAAGACGGCCGCCGGCGAGGACCCGATAGAGCGCGTCGACCCCGGCCATACCCTGCGCTACGCGGTCGAGAAGAAGCTCTCGGACGTCTCCGGAGGCGGTACCGAGGGAGGCGCCTGAGGTGCCACTCACGCCGCTGCGACGCACCGCGCCGAGCGCCGTCGAAGAAGACGGCTGGGCCTTGCGGCAGGCTCAGGATGGCTTCGCGCTGCTCCCTGTCGTGGCGGAGGCGGTTGCCTGATGCCCATCTACGAATTCTCCTGCAACTCCTGCCAGAACCGGGTCTCGATCTTCGTCCGCTCCATGAACTCGCCCGTCTCCGGCAAATGCGACCGCTGCGGCAGCGAAGACCTCAGGCGTCTGGTCTCGCGCGTGGCCGTGATCAAGTCGGGCGGCGACTTCGATTCGCTCGGCGACGACCGCCTGCTTTCCGGCTTCGACGAGAACGACCCGAAGGCGATGGCGGCCTGGGCGCGCCGCATGCAGCGTGAGATGGGCGAGGACGCCGGCCCCGAGTTCGAGGAGATGATCGAGAAGCTGGAGCGCGGCGAGTCCCTGGACGAAGGCTTCGGCGAGAGTGATGATTTCGACGACGATGATGACGGCTTCGACGACCTCTAGCTAGCCATGCCGATCTACGAGTACCGCTGTTCAGACTGTCAGAAGATCACCAACGTCTTCGTCCGGAGCGTCTCCTCGGAGATACCGGACGTGAAATGCGAGCACTGCGGGTCGGCCCGGGTTGAACGCGCCATCTCGAAGTTCGGCATTGGCAAGACAGTAAAGTCGGTGATCGAGGAGTACGGAGACCCGAGCCTTGATGACGGCTCGGAGTATCGTGACCCGCGGCAGATCGGACGCTGGGCGGAGCGCAAGTTCGAGGAATACGGCATCGAGATGCCGGAGGAGGCGCGCGAGATCATCGATGCCGCGCGCGAGGGCGAGTTCCCGGCGCCCTTGAACGACTGAGCGTGCGGCGCGCTCTCTCCCGCATCGAGGCGATTTCCGAGGCCGCGAGACAGACGCTTGCGGCGAAGAACCAGGCGCGGGAGGCGGCTCTCACGCTCTGCCGGGATGCGCTGCGCAACTCCGCCAACGGCATCCGGGCCGTCCACCGCGGCGACTTCGAGGCGGCCCGCGCCCTCATCGATTCCGCCGGCGCCCTCTTGGCCGGAGCCAGGACGGCGCTCGCGAATGACCCCGACATCTTCTACGCCGGCTTCGTGCATGACGCCCAGAAGGAGTACGCCGAGGCGCGCGTGACCTACGCCGTGATCGCAGGTCAGGACGTCCCTCTGCCGGAGGAAATCGGGGTCGAGGTCCCGGCGTATCTCAACGGCATGGCCGAGGCCGTCGGCGAGTTGCGCCGTCACTTGCTCGACGCTCTTCGGTCGGGCGACATCGAGCGCTGTGAAGAGACCCTGGACGTGATGGAGGAGATCTACGGCAACCTCGTCACCTTCGATTACCCGGACGCCATGACCGGCGGCCTGCGCCGTACCACCGACAATGTCCGCGGCATCCTCGAACGAACCCGGGGCGACCTCGCCGTCGCTGTGCGCCAGCGCGAGTTGGAGCGAAAGCTGGCCGAGTTCGAGCGGCGCATGGACAGCCGCTAGCGCCATGTGCGGGCGGTTCACCCTCACGCGCCAGGAGCGCTCCGAGATCGCCGCTGAGCTCGGCGTGCCTGTCGAGTCGCTTCCAGCCTCCGTCTACCGGCCGCGCTACAACATAGCTCCAACCGACCCGCACTGGATCGTGCGCGTCCGCTATGAGGACCGCGAGCTCCTGCCGGCCAGATGGGGTCTGGTCAACTCCTGGGCGAAGGACGCGAAACGCGCGGCGCTGCAGATCAACGCCCGCGCCGAGACCATCGCGACTCTGCCGCCCTTCCGTGACGCCTTCCGCCGCAGGCGCTGCATTGTGCCCGCAGACGGTTTCTTCGAGTGGACCGGCACGAAGGAGGCCCGCCAGCCCCTATGGTTCCACCGCCCGGACGGCCGGCTTCTGCTTTTCGCCGGCCTGTACGAGACCTGGCAACCTGCTCCCGGCGAGCGCCAGCGCACTTTTACCATCATCACCACCCGGGCAAACCGCCTCATGGCGCCGGTACACGACCGCATGCCCGCCATCCTGCTGGAGGAGGCAGTCGATGACTGGCTGGACCCCCGGCGAGAGGATGTCGAGGCGCTGGCGAAGCTCCTCGTGCCGGCGCCGGAAGGCCTCCTCGCGGCCACTCCAGTCTCCTCGCGGGTGAACTCGGTCAAGAACGACGACCCGTCCTGCCTCGAACCTGCCGCCGTCGCGGCGCGGCTCCTCTAGGCTGCTCGACGATTGGCCTCGCTATTGCGGTGGGTAGTGTACTTCTGCCTCGAGGGCGTAGCTCGCGGGCGGGGCGCCGATTTCGGCGGTGACCGTGGCGCGTTCGCCGCCCCCGATGTCGATGCTCTTGCGCTCCGTGAACACCCGGCCCATCGCGTCTCGGAGCCGGAACACCACCGTGACTTCACCGCCGTTGCGGCCCCGGTTGCGGACCACCGCTCTTACCTGGTAGGGGTGCCCGGGCTGCGCCGGCTCCTCGACACTGACCTCTTCGACTTCGGGCCGCGGGCCGGCACACTCGTACCACCACAGCCCTGCCAGGGCGGCGAAGGCCGCCAGCGCCAGGAAGGCAGCAAACGCTCCTCTCATCACCTGGCCATCAGGTCCCGGGCACCCAGGGCGGTGCGAGCACCAGGAAGGCGAAGATCAGCGCGCTGCCGACCACGATCGCCGCGGCGGTGCCCATTGACGACAGCGGGTCGACGCGCTTCTCGCTGCGGTCAAGGCTGAGCAGGCCCAGAGGCTCCGGGATGAGCGGGAGTTTGTGGTTGGCGCTGTACTCCCATTCTGGCAGTAGGCCCTCGTTGCGCAGGGCGCGGCAGACCTCCGAGAACCGGCGCTCGATCTCGTCGCATTGCGCACGCGTCAGGGTCACCTTCGGCCAGCTCTCCGCCAGGCCGAGGTGACTGCCGAGGCGGCGGGCGAAGTCGACGAGACCGGTGTATTCCTCGAGCGTTTCGTCATTGATCGTGTTCCACTCCACTATGTTGAGCCGGCGTGATACGCCGGCCTCCATTAGCAGCCTGTTCGCCTGATGCTCGAAGAAGATGAATACGCTGGTGGTCCCGGCGCCGTGGGCGGGTACATGCGTGAGCCTGGCGCCGGAGACGCGGACGCACCCCATGCTGCCGAACTCGTCCTCTATCCGAAGCTCAAAGTCCTCCCCTGGCTGTCCCTCCTTCTCGACGATGACGTTCAGGGCGACGGACTTGTGTGAACGGCCGGGTGCCCCCAACGCCCGTATCCTCGCTGCCTCAGCGACGGCACGGGAGCGGGCAGCCTCCAGGGCGGTGTAGTAGGCCAGCCGCAGGGCACCCAACGCGCCCGGTCCGCTGATCAGTGCGAAGTAAGCGAAGAAGATCAGGAAAAAGAGTATGGCCAGCGTCTCGACGTTCGAGCGCTGCGAGAGCGTGACCAGCAGCCTGCCCCATTGGACGAGGATTACCATGCCGGCAATTGACGCCACGAACATCACGGCATAGATCGCGGCCAGCATCCTTACCCGATGGACGAACTGGCGCGCCGTCTCGGCGCCCGGCTCGCGGACGACGCCTCTAGCGAAGTCGTTCACGACGTCACCGCGGCCGGCCCTGGAGTGGCATACCGGCGGTTGATAGCGTCCAGTAGTACCTGCCTGCTCGCTCGACCCGGGAGCCGCCGCCGCTCGAGGGCGCTGGCCTCCGCGACGAGCTCTTCGTCCTTGATCACGTCCCGGAACCAGCGCCTGTAGTCGCCGCGGCGCAGGTGATAGCGCCAGGTGTCTTCGTCCAGCCCCGCCGCGATCTGGCTGAACATTGCCAGGTTCTGCGCCCTGAGGCTGAGCTTCCCCTCGCGGCCGCGGAAGTAGAAGCTCAAGTCCGGCCCGAGGTCGCCTTCGGCGTACTTGCGCAAGTGGCGACGGTGCTTGAAGCGCGTCTCGGAGACGCGGAAGCGCTGCAGGCGGCCGCGACGGCGCCAGACGAAGGCTTCCCCCGGCGCAAGTTTCCTGGCCCGCGCCGAGGGTGCCGGCCAACCCGCGGCCTTCGCGAAGGCCGTCATGCGCAGCTCCGGCTCGTCTCCGACGCTAAACACGGTGTCGACGACACGCAGCGCGCCCGGGAGCATGCGTTCCGGCGCTATCGTGACGTAGACGACGTTGGACAGCTTCTCCGGCAGGGTCAGCAGCCCCGGACCCAGGTCCCCAGGCAGGAGGTGGTGCGCTTCATCGAGGAGGAGCCAGTGAGGCCGGCCCGCGCGCGAGCGCATGGCCATCAACTCTGCGAAGAGGCTGGTGAAGAACCGCGGTCTGTCGTCCAGAGGCATGCCAAGCAGGTTGACGACGGCGTTTCGCTCCGGGTCCCTCAGCAGCTCCAGGACCTGGGCCACCGAGGGCGGGCGCGTCTTGTCGCCGAGCACGACGCCGGCCTCGAACTCTTCGTAGTCGCCCTCCGGGTCGACCACGCAGAACTGGTAGCCATGGTTGACAAGGCCCTCCAGGAAGACCTTCGCCAGGGTGGACTTCCCGCCTCCCGGCGAGCCCGTGAAGATGAGGTTGGAGCCGTAGCAGGGCACCGTCACTTGCCTGCCGCGAGGCGTGGCGCCCAAATTCACGAGGTGCCGCCGCAGCCCGCCCCAGGCGGTCCGGAAGTCGTCTCGCAGCAGGCGCTCTATGAAGTCGACCACGCCGCCGCCGTTGTCCCGCTTCATGACCACGTCCACCCTCTCCCTGACCGCGGGGAGGGCGTTAGCAACGGCCGCCGACAGCTCGCAGGCGTCGAGGAAGGCGTGGTCGTTCTCTGCATCGCCGATCCCGGCGACGTCATGACGCGACACCTCCAGACGCCTGAGGGCCAGGGCCAGGCCCGTGGCCTTGTTGGTGCCCGAGGGCAAGACCATGACCGCGCCTTTGTTGAAAACGACCTGGCGCTCGAGACCGAGGTCCCGGACCACCTCGAGGACGCTCGTCTCCTGCGGCTGCCGGGTCGCGACGATCACGCGCCCGATGCTCAGTGGCTGCACCCGCCGTTTCTTAAGCGCCGCGACGAACTCGTCCGGCGGCGCTCCCGCGGCCACTACCTCCTGGCCGCTCTCCGGGTGAAAGAGGACGCCACCGTTCTCGGCGACGACCCAGTCGAAGAGTTCGAGTTCATCGAAAACGCCGCGCAGGTCGTCGAGCTCTCGCCCGGTCACCAGGACCAGATACCGGCCAGCCTCCCGCGCGCGCCGCAGCGCCTCGCGAGCCGGCTCGTCGACGCGACCGTCGCGGGCGAGCGTGCCGTCGTAGTCGCAGGCGATGGCGAAGAAGCGCGCCGGCGGCCGCAAGGGACGCCCGCCGCCCGCCGGGACCGTACCCGCCGCGGTAGCCTTCGGACTCACTGCTTGGAAACGTAACAGCGCAGCTGTGACGCAGGCATCGAACTACAGCGGCCGAGCGTTACGCATCCATGCCCTGCGCTAGTGTGGCCGGCGGCCCGGCCTGGCCGTCGCTCCGTTCTGGCCGCGCGCGCCCGCCTGCTTCCTCGCGGCCTGTCGCCTCCGGTTCGCGGCCTGCTCCAGGGCCTGGGCGCGGGAGACGTAGTGGTCTTTGAGCCGGTTCAGGTCGCGTTCGCTCAGGTCCTCGGCCTCAACCATGCGGTTGTTCGTGCCGCTGCCGGCGATAAGGAGCTCGTCCAGTTTCGCGTGCAGGGCGCGGCTGTCGCGGTTCTGGGTGTTCTGGATGACAAACACCATCAGGAAGGTAATGACCGTCGTCCCTGTGTTGATTACCAGCTGCCAGGTGTCCGAAAACCCGAACAGGGGCCCCGTGGCGGCCCACAGGAGGACGACGAGGAGGGCAACCGCGAACGCACCTACTGTGCCGGCGAGGTGCGCCAGGGACTGCGCGAACCGCCGGAAGGCCTCGCTGAGGACGTCCGCCCGCCCGCGCCGCTGCCGGGACGGAGTCCTGGCGCGGGAGCGCTGGTGGCCGCGCGCTCTGCCCGGCATGCGGCGTCAGGGAGTAGCCGGGCCGGAGTAGCCGCTCGTCTCCGTGCTGCCGCCGGAGATCTCGCCTCGCCAGGCGCCGGTCTCCCGCCCGCGCGACTCGATGAACTCCTTGAAGCGCTCGAGGTCGCCTTCGACCCGGCGCGAGACTACGCCCAGCAGGTCGCCCGCCTTCTCTTTCATGTCCTCGGGTTCGTACTCCATGCGCAGCTCGACTTCAGTGACTCCGGCCGCGATCGGCCGGAAGGTGACGACGCCATTGTTGACGGTGCCCCCTTCGCTCTCCCAGGCGATCACCTGGTCCGGCACCTGGCGGGTGATGTGCGCGAACCACTCCTTGCGCTCGCCCCCGACTTCCGCGGCCCAGAAGAGACGCGAGTCGTCGATCTGGCGGACCTCCTTGACACCCTCCATGAAATTCGGGAACTCCTCGAACTGGGTCCACTGGTTATAGGCGGTCTGCAAGGGGACCCCGACCTCGATCTTCTTGTCTACGCTCGGCATCTGGCTCTCCTCTCGGTGGTCTCTGAGAAGACAGTAGGAACACGGCGGGGCCATACGTTTAAGCCCGGCGCCGCTTTCGCTATCAAGGCCATCTCAGACGCGCACAGGGAGCCGAGCCCAAACTGCAATGACGGCGTCCGGTTGCATGTCCGGTAAGCAATTCGCAACGGCGAAGCGGTCCCGCCTCGGGGCCGGGCTACATCGAAGCAAGCGGCGAGACCGGCCCAGCCGGGCGCCGCGGCCCGATAGGTCACTTGGGGCGCACGCCGCCCGGGTGACGCGAATCGCTCTGGCTAGCGGCCGGCGTCAGCTATCCCGATAATCCGCCGCGCTTCGGCGATTGTCGCTACCGGCCGTCCGACTTTCGCCGCCACCGCGGCCGCGGCGCGCACGAGGTCGACGTTCGCCGGCGTGCCAGGACCGCCGTACGGCTCCAGGCCGACCTGCACGTGGCCTCCGCGCCGCATCGCCTCTTCGGCGATGCCGCAGCCGACGACATCGCCGCCG